>NZ_JBALOX010000201.1:6308-6443 GCF_036965165.1 Bacillus sp. JJ1521
GCATCCGCCGGAGGCTATGACTTTATTTAGTCTGAGTATGACACTCAACATAAATTTGATCTCTAATTGTATTCTTCCCACTTTTTAAATTTGGGGATTTCTAAATAAAGTCGAATCTATTCCTCTATATTAAAG
>NZ_JBALOX010000202.1:0-322 GCF_036965165.1 Bacillus sp. JJ1521
AGGTGGATTCATGAAAATGGAATGGATTTTTGGGATCGCAAGTGTAGTAACTTTAGCATATTTTATTTTTTGTTGTGTGTCTGATTAATAAAACCCGCTTTCTAAGCGGGCTTTATTTTTGTAGTTTTATGTAATACAAATTCTAGTTCTTCTTTTTCTTCTTCCTTGAAGAATCTAATTCCATTCTCCCTGTTTCTTGATTCGTTGTTCCTTGTCCTTCTACATTAGGAGAGCCTAAACCGATTGTTGTAGGATCTTTTTTACGTTTTGGCAAGATCATCACCTCCGTTAAATCAAATGCGCCTGGCGTATTTGTGCCCAG
>NZ_JBALOX010000202.1:492-3187 GCF_036965165.1 Bacillus sp. JJ1521
CTTAGTGCCAGTTAATGCTGAAAAACTTCCTTTGCAAATCTGTGGCATCCGCCGGAGGCTTTAACTTTAATCAATAGAAGTACCTTACTTCTACTGATTAAAGTTAATGTATCCAAAGGTGTTGAAAATTATCAGGAACCACTTAGGTCAATTACACCGTAATGAAATTTTGCTGTTTTTCGTTTATAAACGGTAAATCCGTATCTTTCAAATTGCTCACTTTTCCAGTGATCCTTTAACACTACTTTTTGTTTGGCAACTCGTTTTGCCTCTTTAATCGCTTCAGGACTTAATGTAGAATAAAGCGCAAAATTACGAAGTCCCTTGATTCCTTCCGATTCTTCAATCATTTCTTCAAACATTGGGTCAAAATATACAACATCAAAGCTTTTCGATGGACAGCTAGCTAAAAAACTTTCATATGTGTTATGCTGCACTTCAATCCGGACCATAGCCTCATTCATGTCTGGATAACCGGTATCCCAGCTTTTCAATCCGCCTTTTAACAGATAATACAAATACTTATTTCCTTCTAAAGACATGACGTTTCCGGTCCTGCCAACAACAAAGCTTGCGACAATGCTGTCTGATCCTAAACCTAAAGTACAATCTAAGAAGGTGCTCCCTTTCATCAAACCTGAAGCCTGAATAAAAGGATCATGCTCCCCCTTCATTATTCGCTTCATGCGAAACATAGCGGAATTTGGGTGAAAGAAAAGCGGCTCTTCTCCATGTTTCGGATAAATTTCAATCCGATTTTTCCCAACCACAAGGATATCTTCTTCGGTCAGCACTTGAAGATTGGCAATGGAACGCTTATTCCTCTGAATATAAGGAGTATCTAGTTCAGCAGCGACTTTTTTAGCCAAATCCACCATCTCATCATTTGTTCGTCCTGCAGTTGTTACAAACATTTTATCACCTGCACAAAAAAAGATGTCGTAATGACATCCTTTTAGCAATTCTTATTTAATGCAGAAGTTATATTTTCCATGATAGCTTCCATTGAATTTGATTCAATTTCATGACGTGGGATGAAGTGTACAACTTCCTTGCCTTTTAATAAAGCCATTGATGGAGATGATGGCTCATAGCCTTCAAAATACTCTCTCATCTTTGCGGTGGCTTCTTTATCTTGACCAGCAAATACTGTAACAAGATGATCCGGCTTTTTTTCGTTATTTAGAACTGCTTGTGTTACAGCTGGTCTTGCAAGTCCTGCAGCACATCCACACACAGAGTTCACAACAACAAGTGTTGTACCTTCTGCCTTCTCCATGTAGTTTTCTACTTCTTCCTCTGTTTGAAGCTCGTCAAAGCCCGCTACTACAAGCTCTTGTCGCATCGGCTTAACGATTTGCTTCATATATTCATCATATGCCATTGACATATAGAATCCCTCCCTTTTATTTCAATAAAATAAGCATACTATTTTGAACTAGCAAAATCAATTTTCAAACGATATCAATTACCATTTCCTACATTTTAAGTGAACGCAACGCCAATTATTTATTCCTACTTTCCGTCATTTGCTTCCAAACGGAACCTTTTGCTTCCTCGCCACCTTCGATTCGTTCGATGGCTATTTTGATTTGCATCTTTACTTCAAATTCTGGATCGTTCTCTGCTGCTTTAAGTGCTTCAAGTGCTGTTTCATCGCCAACCTCAAATAAAAACATAGCAGCCCGCCATCTTACAAGTTTACTTGAATCCTTTAATGCAGCACACATTGCACCAATTGCAGCTGGGTCCCCAAGATCAGACAAACAGTCGCCTGCTGTTCTTCTAACCGTAACTGATTTATCCTTTAATGCTTCATAAAGGTAAGGCAATACAGAAGGCTTCTCAATCATACCTAAATATACTGTTGCTAACCGACGGATTGACGGTTTTTCATCTTTCAATGCTTTTGCAAGTACTGGAAGATCGTCTTCTTCTGGATCCATTTGCTCTAAACTTGCATAACGTTTAGTCCAATCAGGATCATCCAGCATTTCCAATGTAACCGTATAGGTATGACGTTTTTGGAAAGTTGGGGCTGTTGTTTGCTCAGTTATTTGCTTTACTATACCGTCAAGTCGCTCTTTCGGATAGGCTGCAGCCAGCTCATCGACAACTTCTTTTCCAATTTCAAGACGATTGCCGTAACGAACACCTTGTTCCTTCCATTCCCGTTCCAAAACAACGTTTCCTGAAACCTCCCCGGCACGTAGTAAGCTTTCCTTGAACACATCTGGCAATCCAAAACGATACTCTTGTTCACCATCATAAAGCTTAACTTGCATTGGTAGACCTTTATACATTTGCACAAAAACCTTAACTTCTCCAAAATGCTCGTCAAGCTTCTGCGCTTCATTTTCTCCTTCAGCCACATCTTCGCCAAAGACTTTACGTACATTTGGTAAAAGCTCCTGCCAGTCAAATCTTGCATTTCTTTCAACCGCTAAGAAATCGGCTACATGATAAACACCTTTAATACCTTCGATAGCCATCAATTCTTTAATTAGTGGTGGTGCTTGATCTATGTTATCCTTTTTATAATTATTACTTTTTCCCTTTGGT
The DNA here is from genome assembly GCF_036965165.1 of Bacillus sp. JJ1521. NCBI lineage: Bacteria > Bacillati > Bacillota > Bacilli > Caryophanales > Bacillaceae > Bacillus > Bacillus sp. JJ1521. The sequence continues at coordinate 3,055 of NZ_JBALOX010000202.1, forward strand.
AGTTCCTCGTCTAAAATAATCTTCATTGTATTCGGACTAGGTGTTGGTTCAATTGATTTAATTTTCATATCTACCGCTCCTTCTCCTACAAAATCAACTATCGTAATTGTAGCACACGAAATCACTATATTTC
>NZ_JBALOX010000203.1:0-3802 GCF_036965165.1 Bacillus sp. JJ1521
CCAGCTTCAGCTATCAGATGGGATTGCTAAGGTATCTGAAAAAACGGAAGGCGCAAATTGTACATTGGTTCTAACACTCGTGAATTTTAGACTGTTTTTATTAGGAAAGCTAAATGGAACTGCTGCTTTTATGACAGGTAAATTAAAAATAAAAGGTGATATCGGCAAAGCTATTAAACTAGAGGGACTTTTACGCGAATATAATTTAAAAGAATATTTATAAGATTATAAGCTAGTGTTGTGGATTAAAGTTTTTAGTAGGGAGTGAGTCTATGAAGCAGATTTTATTGACCGGATTTCCAGGCTTTTTGGCGACAAGGCTTTTACATGCATTAATGCAAAAATACGAAGGTGCTCATTTTGTGTTATTGGTTCTTCCAAGCCAATTAGAAATAGCAAAGGAAAAAATAAAAGGATTAAGCAATGTCGAGGTGATAGTAGGGGATATCACTGATGAAACACTTGGTTTTTCAAAGGATGATAGGGAACTACTAAGGGAAAAATTAACCCATGTGTTTCATTTAGCAGCAATATACGATTTGGCTGTACCAAAAAGAATCGCTGAAAAAGTAAATGTCGTAGGAACGAAAAATATGAATAAGTTCGTTCAAACGCTTCAACATTTGGAGAGATATGTGTATTTCAGTACAGCCTATGTATCTGGTGACCGCACCGGTCTCATATTGGAAACTGAACTTCAGATGGGGCAGCAATTTAAAAATCATTATGAAGAAACAAAATATAAAGCAGAGGTACTTGTTCAAGAGCTAAGGGATGTTCCTTATACCATTATTCGACCTGGCATTACCGTTGGAAACTCTGAATCTGGTGAAACGTCTAAATTTGATGGACCTTATTTTATTATGAGGATATTGGACCGGATTCGCTATATGCCAATTCCTTACTTAGGAAAGGGTGATGTCTTATTCAATGTAGTACCGTACGATTATTTGATTGAAGCTACGGTTTATTTATCGGGAGCTGAAGAAGCGACAAGGATGACTTTCCATTTTACCGATCCAAACCCATTTCAAGCACGGGATTTATATCGCATGATTTGTGAGGAACTACTTGGGAAAAAGCCAACATGGACGATTTCTCCGAAACTAGTGGAGCTTGGACTTTCCTTTTCTTTTATGAGGAAATTTTTTGGTGTGGAGAAAGAAGCGGTTGAATATTTTAGACTTCCAGCGCAATATGATGCAAGTGAGGCGAAAAAAGTGCTTGAAACGGGTGGAGTTTCTTGCCCTGATTTCAAGGACTATGTTAAAAACATAGTCATGTATTATAAACAACATCGTGATGATCAAAATAAAAAAATACATATTACGTAGATACAATAGGACTGGTGTGTCATTGTTTTTTATTGGTATAATAATTGGTAGATATTGGAGAGGGTGAAGCGGATGACGGATTTCAAATGGCATGATGAAGCGGAAAAACAATGGGATGGTCGGGCTGATTTTTGGAGCAAGCAAAGCCAAGCAATGTGGAATTCGGGGAGCCGTTCAACAATTATTCCATTCTTTTCACAGTTCATACAAAAAGACGCTACGATTTTAGATGCAGGCTGTGGTGATGGCTATGGCTCATTTTTACTTGCTGAGCGTGGCTATCAGGTGGTAGGTGTTGATATTTCAGCAGAAATGGTTGAAAAAGCAAATAAACGAAGCGAGACTAAGCGTCTTTCCTTTACACAGGCTGATTTGACTGCTCTCTCATTTGAGGATGAAACCTTTATAGGAATTTTAGCTATCAACTCAATTGAGTGGACAGAGGACCCTCTGCAGGCAATTAATGAAATCAAGCGAGTAACTACACCAGGTGGTATCTTTTGTGTTGGACTATTAGGACCAACAGCAGGACCTCGGCAAAATGCGTATCCTCGCTTATACGGTAAAAAAGTCATTCAAAACACGATGATGCCGTGGGAATTTGAAAAATTGGTTTCGGAAAATGGCTGGTCTGTTGTCGACGGACAACCGGTTTATAAGGATGCGGTAAATAAAGAGATGACAAAGGGGCTCCCAAAAGAGCTGAAACAGGCATTATCTTTTATGTGGGTGTCTATTTTAAAGAAAGATTAAAAAAGGTATCTCGGTTGCGAGATACCTTCTATTTATTCCCAATCATATGGTGTTTCTTGATATACATAATAATTAAGCCAGTTGGCAAACAGCAAGTATGAATGCGATCTCCAGCTATGTATCGGTGGATTAGCTGGATCATTATTTGGAAAATAATTAACAGGGATAATCTTCTTTCCTTTAGCTAGATCGCGTTCATATTCTTCTTTTAACGTATTTACATCATATTCGGGGTGTCCTGTTAAGAAAATATGTTTTCCATCAGTTGAGGCGACAAGACATACACCTGCATCTTCAGAAGCAGACAACAAGGTTAAGCCTTCTGCATTTTCAATTTCCTCAAGTGTTACCTCTGTAAAACGGGAATGTGGTACAAAATAATAATCATCAAATCCCCTTACAAGTTTAATATCTTTATTTAATACACGGTGGTGAAATACACCGGTACATTTTTCAGGAAGTGGATATTTCTTAACACCATAATGATAGAAGAGTCCGGCCTGTGCTCCCCAGCAAATATGTAAGGTTGAGGTTACGTTTGTTTTCGTCCACTCCATGATTTCTTTGAGTTCTTCCCAATAATTCACATCTTCAAATGAGAGGTGCTCGATTGGTGCACCAGTAATAATCATTCCATCAAATTTTCTGTGCTTAATATCAGAAAATGTTGTATAGAATTTATCAAGGTGATTTTTTCTCGTGTTCTTTGCAACATGAGTTTCTGGGAATAATAGCGTAATATTCAGCTGCAAAGGGGAATTTCCTAGAAGTCTAAGGAGCTGAGTTTCTGTTCGCTCTTTTTCAGGCATTATGTTTAAGATTACTATATTAAGTGGACGAATGTCCTGGCTATAGGCGCGATCCTCATCCATTACAAATATATTTTCTGATTCTAACACTTCTTTAGCTGGCAGGTCGTGAGGTATATTAATTGGCAATCCTATCATCCCCCTAATTCTCGTATAATTGAAATTTTACAACAATTCACATATGAATATCAATTAAAAAATCTTTGCTTGTTTGAGAACAAGGAAATCTATAAAATTTAGTGGTTTCTCTTTAAACCTGGATACTGAATAGGGTAAGATATAAAATGGTAAGGAATGATTTTTACTAATCGAGTCTTGGGGGAATTGCGCATGGAATTATCAACGAAATATAAGTCTGATATTGAAATTGCTCAAGAGGCTGAAGTAAAGCCAATCAAGGAAATTGTGCAGCAGCTTGATTTACTTGATGAAGAAGTGGAACCCTATGGTCATTACAAAGCAAAAATTTCACTGGATGTGATGAAGCGTCTTGAAAAGAAAAAGGATGGCAAAGTTATTCTTGTCACTTCCATTAACCCAACGCCAGCTGGTGAAGGAAAGTCGACCGTTACGGTGGGACTTGGACAAGGACTTGCTAAGCTTGGGAAAAATGCGATCATCGCGATGAGAGAACCATCCCTTGGGCCAACAATGGGAATAAAAGGTGGTGCAACAGGTGGTGGATATTCACAGGTAATACCAATGGAAGAAATCAATCTGCATTTTACAGGTGATTTTCATGCGATTACTTCAGCGAATAACACGTTGTCTGCTTTAATTGATAACCATATCCATCAAGGAAATGAACTTCAAATTGATGTTAGACGAGTTACATGGAAACGGGTTGTGGATTTAAATGACCGTGCTCTTCGAAATGTGATTGTTGGGCTTGGAGGACCGAGCCAA
>NZ_JBALOX010000203.1:3821-4921 GCF_036965165.1 Bacillus sp. JJ1521
GATTTAAAGAAAAGGCTATCTAAAATTGTAATAGGCTATAATATACATAAACAACCAGTTACAGCAAGCGATCTTGGAGCAGAAGGGGCACTTACGCTTTTATTAAAGGATGCGCTTAAACCAAATTTAGTTCAAACACTCGAACACACACCTGCATTGATTCATGGGGGACCTTTTGCCAATATCGCTCATGGCTGTAATTCTATTATTGCCACAAAGATGGCAACGAAATTAGCGGACTATGTAGTAACAGAGGGTGGATTTGGTGCTGATCTTGGTGCCGAGAAATTTCTAGATATTAAAGCAAGATACGCAAATATTAAGCCAGAGGCGGTTGTCATTGTCGCGACAAATCGTGCGTTAAAAATGCACGGTGGCGTGGCTAAGGAACATCTCAAAGAAGAGAACGTCGAAGCTTTAGCAAAAGGCCTAGAGAATTTGCAAAAGCATATTGAAACGGTTCAAGCTTTTGGCCTGCCGTTTGTAGTTGCTATTAATAGATTTGTAACAGATACGGAAAAAGAAGTAGAGAAAGTTGAATCCTGGTGCGCGGAACATTCGTATCCAGTTGCCCTTACAGAAGTTTGGGAAAAGGGTGGCGAAGGTGGAATCGAGCTTGCCGAAAAATTGCTTGATGTCATCAAAACGGGACAAAATCAATTTGCACCGATTTATGAATTATCCGCTTCAATTGATGAAAAAGTAAAAACAATTGCTAGAACGGTTTACGGAGCAAAGGATGTTGAGTTTTCCGGAAAGGCGAAAAAGCAAATGGCCGATTTCGAAAAATTCGGCTGGGGTAATCTGCCAATCTGTATGGCGAAAACCCAATACTCACTCTCAGGTGACCCAACAAAACTTGGTCGACCTACTGATTTTACAATTACAATCCGTGAATTCAGACCGTCCATCGGGGCAGGTTTTATCGTTGCCTTAACGGGTGAGGTTATGACAATGCCTGGACTTCCGAAAAAACCATCCGCTCTCAAAATGGATGTTAATGAAGATGGAAAAGCAGTCGGATTGTTTTAGAATCGTGGTATGAGCGAAAGAAGGTATTAACATGTTTCATCCAACTGTATTTGATAACCTGAAGGTCG
>NZ_JBALOX010000203.1:4936-9386 GCF_036965165.1 Bacillus sp. JJ1521
GAAGGAGCCCTTTATGATTTAGATCTGGAAGGACAGCTTTTAATTACAGGTCGCCAGGATCAAGTGGAAATGGCGAAAATGGGTAGGCATTATCGCTTGTCCTTTAAAGATAAGACAATCGACCCAATCCAAGCTTATATTGATTTAAAAATTGACCTGGATAACCTAATAACAGACCTTAGAAGGACAGATGAAAGAAATCCAGGTTGTCACCTAGAAATAGGGTTTATTTTTAAATTGGAGTCATTGGACGCTTGTCCCACAATTGAACAGGTACTAACCACCATTTGGGGCGACACTCGAGAAATCCAACAGGAAATTTCGTATCAATACGGTTCGGGAAATCATTATACAAACAATAGTAAAATTATTTTCCACCGATTAATACATGAAGACAATATCGATGACTTACTCGAAATGATTGACTATATTATTGATTCCATTCATCAATTACAGACAGCAATAAAATAAGGGGCAATTCGCCTCTTTTTTCATGCATAACTATTTAATTTTTCTGATAATTCTATATTACTTTGTGATATAGTAAGGGCATATATAGTAAAATAGTAATAAAGACATATAAGGGGGCGGTTCCGTGGGAAAAATCGCATGGGTTACAGATAGCACGGGATTTTTAGATAAGGAGCTTTTAAATCATGAGGATATTTACGTCATTCCGATGACAATCTTTTTTGATGAGGAAGAATACCTTGATGGGGTAACGATTACACCGGCTCAGTTTTTTGAAAGGTTAAAAACGGCTAAGACGATTCCTAAGACGTCGCAGCCTTCCATTGGAAGTTTTGTGGAACTATATAATAGTCTGGAAGAAAAATATGATGAGATTATCTCTGTTCATATCTCTGAAAAATTAAGTGGCACCGTTTCGTCTGCTAGACAAGCAGCAGAATTGGTTAATATTCCTGTAACGGTCATTGATTCAAAAATCCTAACCTATCCGATGACAAAATTAATGAAGGAAGGGATGAAGCTTGTCGAGGATGGCGGGACATCGGTAGACGTTGTACAGCATATTACCGAATTATCCGAAAACCTAGAAACGTATGTGATCATCGGCAGTTTAGAACAATTGCACCGAAGTGGACGAATGAACACTGCTCAATACTATCTTGGCAGCATGCTACAAATAAAGCCAGTTATACAGATTATTGACGGTGCTCTATCAGTAAAAGAAAAGGTGCGCTCTGAAAATAAAGCAACAAGTAAAATACTTGGTTATTTGAAGGAATCGATCGAGAAAAACCAAATTGATGAGGTTTATATTTTATATGGCTTGGACGATTCGAAGACAAAGGAATGGGAACAGCTAATTAGAGAATTTGCACCCGACACCATATCGATTAAAGCGTGCCCTCTTGGAGTGGCGATAGGTGTCCATGCTGGTGAAAATACGATCGGTATCAGTTGGATGAATAAATAGACTATTTAACAAGCACATATTGCACCTCGTTTTGAGATAGGGGAGCAATGGCTGCGATCTTATATCCTATGCTTAAGAATTGGGAGATTGCTTCCGCACAATTTGGATTTGGTGGTTCAGTAGGAGCATGGAGGCTCTTGTGAAGCTGTAGAAATTGATTGGTGACGGGATTACAAGTAATCAGTACGACATGACGTCCAAACCATGCAGTTCCAATTTCCCGATTTATATCATTTGGATAATACATATTTGTTTTACCACCTTTCATCTAAAGCCGGAGTTGATCTGGCTTTTTTATTTTATGCACGTAACTATCAGTTCGATACAGTTCAGTTATGGTTGTAATATGGTACAATGGTTACGATATTGATGTCGGCGGAGGGTAATATGGAGCAACAAAAAATAATCGAAGCAACAATTACTTTTGTAAAAAATATTTTGCAACATGATAGCAGTGGCCATGACTGGTGGCATATTGAACGTGTCAGAAAGGCTGCCATCCAAATTGGAGAAAAAGAAAAAGCCAATTTATTTATCATTGAAATGGCGGCATTATTACATGATGTGGCAGATGAAAAATTAAATAAAACGGAAGAAGAAGGTCTTATGAAAGTGAGCGATTGGCTAACTTCCATACATTTACCTGATTCTGAACAAGAAATGATTCTCGAAATTATTTCAACAATGTCGTTTAAGGGTGGAAACAGACCTCCAATGAAAACAATAGAGGGACAGGTTGTACAGGATGCGGATCGTTTGGATGCAATAGGCGCCATTGGTATTGCAAGAACCTTTGCCTATGCGGGCGCACATGGTGATTTAATGTATGACCCAAACCTACCTTACCGTGAAAGTATGACAAAGGAAGAATACCGAAACGGCAAATCCACAGCAGTCAATCACTTTTATGAAAAATTATTAAAATTAAAAGATACACTAAATACAAACGCAGCAAAGGAAGTAGCACAGGAACGACACGACTTTATGTTAGCGTTTCTTGATCAATTTTATAAAGAATGGAATGGACAGTTATGAGGCTCTTAACGGTTGAAAATCTATCAAAAAGCTATGCTGAAAAAACGTTATTTGAGGACATCTCCTTTAGTATTACGGATAATGAACGGATAGGCATTATCGGTGTGAATGGTACCGGAAAATCAACTCTTTTAAAAATCATTGCGGGTGTGGAAGAGGCAGACCATGGAGAAATCACGCATTCAAAGGGATATACAATTAGCTATTTACCGCAGCAACCTGAATTTACTAAAGGAAATACTGTGCTCGATCAAGTCTTTCAGGGCAATACACCACTCCTTCGAATTTTAAAAGAGTACGAGGAAGCGATGATTCGAATCGAAAAAGATTCGATGAACGTAGCGAATCAGGAGAAGTTATATGACCTGCAACAAAAAATGGATGCTGCAAATGCATGGGAAGCCAATTCAAACGCAAAGGCTGTATTATCAAAGCTTGGGATTACAGATTTTTCTCAAGATGTGATGGAACTGTCTGGTGGACAAAAGAAGCGTGTGGCCCTTGCGCAAAGTCTAATTGAGGTTCCAGACTTACTGATTCTTGATGAACCTACGAACCACTTAGATTATGATACTATCCAGTGGCTTGAGGATTATCTAGGCAAATACAATGGGGCTCTACTTGTTGTCACCCACGATCGTTACTTTTTAGACAGAGTTACAAATCGAATTATTGAGCTTGATGAAGGTAAACTTTATTCCTATACCGGTAACTATAGCAGCTTTTTAGAGGCAAAAGCGCTTCGAATTGAACAGGAGCAGGCTTCTGAATCAAAGCGTCAAAATCTTTATCGACGTGAGCTTGCCTGGATTCGTCGGGGTGCCAAGGCAAGAACTACAAAGCAAAAGGCCCGGATCCAACGTTTTGAAGAGATCGAAAATGCGAAAAAAACAGTGAACACAGAATCACTTGATATTTCTGTTGGTGGCAGTAGGCTTGGTAAAAAGGTTATCGAATTAAAGGATGTTTCAAAAAGCTTTGCTGAAGTGAAAATTTTAGAGGATGTAAATTTGCTTATTAAACCAGGTGACCGAATTGGAATTGTCGGTCGAAACGGAAGCGGAAAATCCACATTATTAAATATCATTGCGGGCAAAATTCCTGTTGATACGGGCGAAATTGAAATTGGACAAACGGTTAAGCTTGCTTATTACACTCAAGAAAGTATGGATATGGACCTAAATAAGCGGATGATTGAGTATATCAAGGAAACTGCTGAAATGATTCATACTTTGGATGGAAAGATGATATCAGCAGCTCAAATGCTTGAGCGCTTTTTATTCCCAATGCATACCCATGGTACACCGATTCGAAAGTTATCTGGTGGGGAACGAAGACGGTTGTATTTATTGAAAATCATTATGGGAGAACCGAATGTATTATTATTGGATGAGCCGACAAATGATTTGGATACCCAAACTTTAACCGTGTTAGAGGATTATTTAGAGGACTTTCCAGGTGTTGTCATCACTGTCTCCCATGATCGATACTTCTTGGATAAGGTTACAGATCAGCTCTTGATTTTTGAAGAGGGGCATCAAATAACAACGTATTTCGGAGATTACTCAGATTACCTTGAGAAAAATTCAGTGGAAGCTGCACAAGCCGTACAAAAAGTAAAAGTCGAAAAGGCATCGTCTCAGGATACACCTAAGCCAAAGAAAAAGAAGCTTTCCTATAAGGATCAGCTAGAATGGGATGAAATTGAAGGGAAAATCGAAGCCCAAGAAGAGAAGGTTGCTGCACTTGTTAAAGAAATTGAAGCAGCCGGAAGTAACTACCAGAAGGCCCAGCAAGCTATGGATGACCATGCAAGGGAATCTGAGGTGCTTGACCAATTAATGGAAAGATGGGCAGAGTTATCTGAACTCATAAGCGAATAAGAGAAGGGCCCGGCATAAGACCGGGCTCTATTTAATCAAATGCGCCTTGGTGTATTTTCGCCCGATTTTTAGGTCCACAGGATGTGGGTCA
>NZ_JBALOX010000203.1:9496-10424 GCF_036965165.1 Bacillus sp. JJ1521
CTACTAAATAAAGTTATAAGCGCTTAGCCCCTATGTAGCGTGATTGCCAGTAGTTAATCGTCATATCTCCAATACTAATACCATCAGTGGAGTCTGCGTGTATGAATTTATTGTTTCCGAGGTATATGCCTGCATGTGACGGACCAGGCTTATACGTTTGAAAAAAGACAATATCGCCAACGCTTGGTGCAGAAACACTTGCCCCTTGGCTCCAAATGCCTGGAACCGTGCGTGAGATGTTTACTCCTTTTTGTGCATAAACAAATTGTAAAAATCCACTGCAATCAAAGCCGTTTGGTGAAGTCCCACCCCAGACATAAGGAACTCCGATATAATTCATCGCAATTGAAATGACACTAGCATCCACAGGTAGCACTTCAACTGTTTTAATTGGTGCCTCACTAGTTTCGGGATTTGAATCCGACCTTGGCTGGGCCGTTACAACTGTTGCCTTTTTGATGGTGAGTCCTCTAACATTTTTATTTTTCATAATATGGTCAATCGTTTCTTCAGTTGCAAGCCCATTTGCTTCTAAATTAAACTTCTTTTGGTACATCTCCACACTGTCTTTCGTGATGGTTTCAAATTTCCCATCGATGGGTCCATTATAAAATCTTAGTCTTTGTAATTTGGTTTGAAGCTGTTTTACCGCAGGTCCTTCGTCACCAACTGTGTAGAAGGCAGGAGTAGGTTGCAGGATAACTTGGTTTAATTTTTCTAATGTTGCTTCCCCGGCGATTCCATCGATTTTCAATTCATATAATTCTTGGAATCTCTTAACGGCTTCTTGGGTTGCTGCACCATAGTGTCCATCAATTGTTTCGTAGAAAAAATTTAATTTATGTAACTCAAATTGAAGAAAGCGAACTGGATATCCAGTGTGGCCATAGCGTAATTCCTGTTTTGTATCGAATTGATAGTTTTTATC
>NZ_JBALOX010000203.1:10441-10679 GCF_036965165.1 Bacillus sp. JJ1521
GCATCTGCTGCAAGTGGGGCGCCAAAGAAAAATCCAGCTGCAAGAGACGTCACGACAATCGCTTCGCGTGTTCCATAGCATTTTTTCATTGAAGTTCCTCCTTGATGTTTGCAAAAGCAAAAACTACTCTTAAAATTAGCACACCCTTATGATATTTCGTTAAATAAACTAATATGCCAAAAAATCTGGTTTTAGTACATTAGCGCTAGGGTCTTAAAATGGAAATATAGTGATTTCG
>NZ_JBALOX010000204.1:0-12509 GCF_036965165.1 Bacillus sp. JJ1521
GATTAAAACAAAGCCGTGGTGGTATCCATATCTTCCATATCCATATCCTCCATATCCGTATCCATCATATCCATATCCGTCGCATCCGCATCCGCCGTAGTACATAGTGTCATCTCCCTTTTATTTTCTTTACAATGCTAGGATATGAGCCTATAGGTTGTACTGTATGTGCTCTTGCCCATATTTCAATAATTTAATTCATTATATAAAAATAGTATAGTAGACAAAGAGTTAGATTGAATTTTTATACATTGTGTTTTATAATAATCCATAGAATCCATTTAAAAAGAAAGCAGGGTCATTATGAAAGCAGAAATTCTTGCAGCTATTGAAGAGAATAAAGATCGTTTTTACGAAATTAGTGCATATATTGGGGCAAACCCAGAGCTTGGTCATGAAGAATTTAAAGCTTGTAAAATTTTAACGGATGAGCTTAAAAAACATCAATTTAATGTAGAGATTGGAACAGCAGATCTTCCTACAGCGTTTGAAGCAACTTTTGACAGTGGTAAACCAGGTGCGACAATTGGCATCATGTCCGAATATGATGCACTACCTGAATTAGGTCATGCTTGCGGACATAATCTAATCGGAACAATGGGAATTGCAGCTGGAATTGGTTTATCGAAGGTTATTCATGAAACTGGCGGAAAAGTGGTTGTGTACGGAACGCCAGCTGAGGAAACGAAAGGTGGAAAAGTAACCATGGCAGAGCAAGGTATTTTTAACCATCTCGATGTCGCCATGATGGTCCACCCGCTGAGCCACTACGAAAAAAGCGGTGCTTCCCTTGCGATGGATGCAATCCAATTTGAGTTTTTTGGAAAAGCAGCACATGCAGCGGCCGCCCCACACGAAGGTATTAATGCGCTAGATGCAGTTATCCAAACATTTAACAGCATCAATGCATTAAGACAACATATTACATCAGATGTACGCATCCACGGAATCATTTCAGAAGGCGGACAAGCTGCTAATATTGTACCGGATTATGCTGTGGCACAGTTCTATGTTCGCGCTGCTTCTCGTGACTATGTAAATGAGCTTGTAGAAAAAGTAAAAAAATGTGCGCAAGGTGCTGCCCTTCAAACAGGAGCAACAATGGACTGGTCATTTTATGAGTTCTCCTATGATGACATGGTTACAAATGAAAGTTTTTCAAATGTCTTTACTGACACATTAATTGAATTAGGAGTGAATCCGGAGGAAATTCATGAACGTGCAGAAGGTGGATCGCTTGATATGGGGAATGTGAGCCACGTTGTCCCTTCTATCCATCCATATGTAAAAATTTGTGATGAACCATTTGCATGCCACACACATGGTTTCCGTGAAGCTGCCCTTAGTAACCAAGGTAAAGAAGCAATGATTCTCGGTGCCAAAACAATGGCTATTACAGGCTATAAAATATTGACTGAACCAGAATTATTAGAGAAGATCAAAGAAGAATTTGCGAATAAATAAGGTTTCGTCCGAACGGTAGTGCTACTCCAGAGTATTAATAATTGATTCGGGATGGTTTTCTTAACTATAAGAGAACCATCCTTTTTTTACTAGTTTTTGGAAGTTAGACAAAGCCTGTAACCTACCTGTAACGAAACTGTAATACTAATCTATTTATTTTGTTCATAGAAATGAGTCATAGAGAGTTACCCAGTACTTAAAATGACTAGGAGGACCATTACTATGAAAAAATTACTATTAGGACTAGCTATCTTTATAGCATCTCTATTTTTTGCTGATCAAGCATTTGCGTATACAGTTCAAAAAGATGACACGATGTCTGAGATTGCTCGTATGCATGGAATGACTTTAGAGGAATTAGCAGAATTGAACCCTCAAGTGGAAAATTTAGACCTGATTGTTGTCGGGGATCATATACATACGGAAGTAATTAATGATAACGCTCCAACATTATTTGAAGGAATGCATATTGAGAAACAAAAAGAAGTTGTCGTTGCGACGCAAGAAACGGTCAAAGAAGAGCAAATTGTGACAGAGGTTAAAAGTGTTTCAAGCACATATAGTTTCTCTACCGAAGAGCTAGATTTGTTAGCGAGAATTGTACGAGCCGAGGCTCAAGCCGAGCCATTTGAAGGTAAAGTTGCGGTTGCAGCTGTTGTATTAAATCGTTTAGAAAGCCCGAAATTCCCTAATACAATTCAAGGTGTCATTTATCAGCGTGGCCAGTTCCAGCCTGTAGGAAATGGTGCAATCAATAAACCTGCCGATGAAGAATCGAAAAAAGCGGTGCAAGCCGCCCTAACTGAAATGAGATATATTGCAAAGGAAGCGTTGTTCTTCTACAATCCTGTCACTGCCACAAGTCGTTGGCTAGATTCAAGAACAACTGCCGTGAAGATTGGACGACATGTGTTTAAATATTAATTTAAGTTTTATATGATTTCGAAAATAAGCTAGGAAACCTAATGATTTCAACAGGTTACCTGTTAAATAATAGATAAATGCCTGATCCCTTTTATATTAAGGGTTCAGGCATTTTTGGTTTTTTATCTTATCTTTAAAAACTGCATACGTTGGTTAAATAGTGTTGGATAAGATAAAAATCCGAGCATGATGCTTGTCACTGCTGCCGTTGTTAACAGTAAAAAGAGAACGAGTAATTGAAATTGTACAGCTTGGACCGGGCTTGCTCCGGCAATGATTTGGCCGCTCATCATCCCTGGAAGCTGAACAAGACCGATTGTTTTTTGACTTTCAATGGTCGGAATCATACTTGCCTTAATTGAAGTGATGAGCTGTGTATGAATCGCTTGTTTTGGTGTTCCACCTAAGGAAAGGATTAGCTCAGTCTGCTCTTGATGGGTATCAACCTCCGCTGTAAACCTGTTTAAAAATAGAATTGCAAGCACCATCGAGTTACCTACTACCATTCCGCTAATTGGGATGATATACTGCGCGGTTGCCGGTGTAATGTGAAATCCTAAAAGAATAGCCTGTGTGAGAACTTCCATAAATACCAGGGTTGCAGCAATTTTCCATGTAATCCCTTTGATCCCTTTCCCCTTTTTTCTTGCATTTTGGGTAGCCGCAACAATCATGACGACTACCATTAGGAAAATATAAATGAGACTTTCTGTATCGAAGACAAATTTTAAAATGTAGCCGACCGCAAACAATTGAATAATTGAACGGACAACAGCGATTGTAGTGTCTTTTTCTAAACCAAGGTTAAAGTTTTTTGATAAAAAAATGGGGATGAGTACAAAAATAAGTGCGATAACTAAGGCAAGTGTGCTCAAGCCATCTCCCCCTTCACAAATTGTTTTACTTTTTCATGGGTGGGAGATTTCAGCAATGTACTTTTTCCTGTTTCAATGACTTCCCCTTCCATTAAAACCCACACATAATTTCCAATTTCAATAGCTTGTTGGAGATTATGGGTAATCCAGATAATGGTCACTTTGTACTTTTGGTTGATTTTAACGATAAGTTCCTCGATTTCTGTTTTAGAAACTCGATCAAGTGCAGATGTGATTTCATCCAACAACATGATTTGGGGATGGTTGACCAGGGTACGAGCAATGGATACCTTTTGACGCTGTCCACCTGATAAATCACGAACATCCCGATATAAGAATTCATCCTCTAATCCAACATCATCTAATAAATCCTTGGCTGTTTTTTCCTCCAGTTTTTTACCTTGGAGGATCAGCGGTAAAGCTAAATTCTGAAACACAGTTCCGTTTACCATTGGTGCATTTTGTAAGGCAATTCCGACAAACCGTCTTAATGCTACCGGTTCATATGTATGGATGCTTTTTTCCTTAATGTAAATTTCACCAGTAGTAGGAGACAAAAGACCATTACAAAGCTTTAGCAGGGTTGACTTTCCTGCCCCGGATGGTCCAACCAAGGTCGTAATCGTCCCTTCATAAAAGGAACCTGTAATATTTTTTAAAATATGTTTATTGTCTGCATGAAAATTCATACGGTTAAAATGAATGGCTGGTTTTAGGGTTTGCACTTGTTCACTTCCTTTAACGCGATAACTATAAGATAACATATAGGTAATATTACAGGAAAAACTTTTAATTCATTTTTTGCATATTATGTACCATTTTTCTCGACATAATTTAAATAAAAAAACACGGAGGTTGTTTTTGAAAACAACCCCCGTTCATCTCAATACAAATGGTTATCCAATTCAACTCATAACCATACTTTCATTAAGATCTTCATGATAAATCCATGCATTCTGTTCTGGTGTAGTCGCACCTATCCGTACAAAAAGTGGGTCTGGTCCATGGGAACCATTGAAGGTAACGACTAGATGTTTATAGATATTGAGATTATATTCGTCCTCGTCCCGGAAGAAGGAAAGTTGTGGATTATACAGTCGATTCCCTTCTGTGTACTCATTTCGATATTCACTGTACTCTGGTAGATCTTCCGGACGTTTTACTTGGCTGAAAGTGACTACAATTTTTCTGGTTTCAAAAAACAACGATACATATTCGTATGATAATCCCGCTGTTCTTATTTCAGGTGAAACATTTAATTCTGGATGTTGATTGGCGATGTGAAAGATGGAGTCGAATACATAAGAGGCGCGTTGTCTGGAGATGAAGTTTCTTTCGGTGATGAGATCTGCCTTTCCCTCTCTATCCTTATAGAAACGCTCTAATCCGCGTTTAATTCCTTTAATAATTAATTGCCTTTCTACACTACTTAAATAGAATTCATTACTAGAATCTTGCAAGAGTCGAACCTCCCTATTATGCGTTTTCATTATTATATCCTTAATAGGGTGTCGAAAAGTGTTAGATTCTGCACAATAATTACTTCATATTTGCGATTTATTTATTTACCTTTTCTATCACTCACAATTTACAATAATTACATAAGAAATCTAATATGGGAGTGTTTTTATATTGCAACAAGAAAAGAATGTTATCATAATTGGCGGTGGAATTGCAGGAAAATTAACGGCGCGAGTTCTTTCTGATTTTTTTCAGGAAGTTATTATTTTAGATCGAGATTCAGAAGCCACATCACCTACTCCAAGAAAAGGTGTACCACAGGGTAACCATATTCATGCACTCCTTCACGCTGGTGAACATGGACTTGAGGAGCTTTTTCCAGGAATCACTGAATAGTTTTACTCAACAGGTGCGGTAAAAATCAACTCAACAAAAGACCTTGCATGGAACCATCATGGAGTTTGGAAACTTCGCTATGATGGTGGTTACACAACAACGCTTCAAACCAGAACACATCTTGAATGGCACCTAAACCAGCACATAAAAGAGATTACAAACATAAATTCAATACAATCAAAGTGTTAAAAAATATGTTTATGATGAGGGGAAAAATCGAATTATTGGCGTTGAACTGAAAGATGGATCAGTATGTACTGCTGATCTTATTGTGGATGCTAGTGGAGCAAGTAGTTTTTCCTATCGTTGGTTGACTGAGCAAGGCATGCATATCCCAGTAGAAAAAGTTAAAATCGGTTTAACGTATGTTAGTCAGATTGTCGAACTGCCAGAACATGAAAACCGTGATTGGACAATCAAGCTGCTATATCCAAATCCACCCTACGAAAAACTTGCGGGAGCTATTTCGAAAGTGGAGGGTAATCAATATTTAGTCACATTCATTGGGTACCATGACTGCATTAATGAAAAAGATATTTTGAAAGAAAATAATTTAATAGAATTAGCAAAAGGACTATCAAAACCAGACATTTTACATGAATTGCAAAATTCCAAATCACTGACCGATATCTCTATATTTCGAGTACCACAAATTACATGGAATAGAATCGAGAAGACAAAGGAATTCCCTTCTGGTCTTTTAATGATTGGAGATACCATATGTAGAATTGATCCCTTTTACGGTCAAGGAATGAGTATAGCGGTATTAGAAGCACTTGCATTAAAAAATATTTTCCGAAATCAATCGCCAGAAAAAGCTACCAGTGTTTTTCACAAAAAGGCATCAAAAATTATTTATCCGATTTGGAATATGGTACTGACGGAGGATTTTCGATATCCAGAGACTACTGGTAAAAAACCTTTTAGTCTTACTTTTCTCCAATGGTATGCCAAACATATATTTCTATTATCAGCTAAAGACCAGAAAATCTATGATTCTTTTATAAAAGTGATGAACCTAAAACGCCCGATGACGATTTTGATGAAGCCGAGGATTATATTAAAGGTGGTAAAAAATACTTTAACTAAAATACAATAAAAGAAAACAAATTGAACAAATTCACGGAGGTTGTAGTGAAAAACAGCCTCCGTGAAGGTAGTTATCGGGACGATTTCCCACATAAACGATTTACCTAAAACATACTAGTTCAAGTGTTTTCATCTATATAAATCTTTTGTCACATCTATCCATGTTTTTGCCATTAGCATATTGCCCGCCGAATTCATGTGTACACCGTCTATTGTGAGTTGAAAGTCTTTCTTATGTTCCAAAAACGTAATAAATGCCCGATGGGTTGGGACGACAACTGCCTTATATTTTTCAGCAAGTCTATGGATGTTTTCAATATATGGTTTTAGCATGATATTGCCTTTTCCCTGGATATCCTCCGAAATAACTGTAGGATCCATTAAGACAATTGAAGCATTGGTCTTTTGCTTGATACTTGCAAGTAGAAATTCAAATACTTCTTCAAATTTCTGTGGTAACACTTGTTCTATTTCTGGGGAATCTACTTGTCGCCAAACATCATTGATTCCGATGGAAATCGAAACAATATCCGGCCGAAATGAAATGACATCTTGATCCCAGCGTTCGGCCAAGTCTGTTACACGATTCCCGCTAATCCCTTTGTTTATAATTTCCAAATCTCTTTCTGGATAGGCAACCTTTAAATAATCATGAAGCAAACGTACATATCCAGTTCCAATCGTATCCTTCTCGCTAATGCCCCACCACGTAATACTGTCGCCAATAAAAACAATTCGTTGTTTCATGCTTTTCCTCCTACATCAACTTTACAGTCCCATTGACGTAAGTAATCCTCTAGCTTTTCACACACATAATTCAAATAAAAAACAATCATGCTAAATGGATCATTCATTTCCGAATCGGGATGGACCTTCAATGGTTCGAGCTCGCTTTTCCAACGCATTAAGTTAGATATAATTAAATGTAGATCATCAGACTGTTCAACTTTTTCAGGATCTATCAGCCGACTTGGAAATAATGGCACATTCCATTTGGATACTTCAGAAAGCGCTGCTTCCAATTTTTCAAGCGCTTCTTTGACAAATAATCGATGCTCTTCAAATATGGAATAAAAGTCTTCTTCAATGTCTTCAAATGCATCTCCCCATGTTAATCGTGCAAAGTAATAACTGTTCATTAACTGTAAAGATTCCCATGGAAAGCTAAAATCTATTTGTTTGGCATTTTCCTTTGGAAGGTATGGAACAATAAGATTGACCATTTGTTTAATCCCTAGCTTAAAGTACACTTCAATATCTTCATGAATCCTATGAAATAAAGGTGGAAATAAATCACCTAACATAAAGTGGTCACTATAATATTCAAAAATCGTTATTTCTTGTTGAGTAGCATTCGTTACATGACACCATTTTTGTAGAGCCTCATATGCTCTCTCCTCATTCGTAAATGATTGCTGATAATTCCTACCCCAATAAGCGAATAGCGTATTTACTGTTTTAGAACTATCCAAGTCATCTGGTAACTCTAGCATATCCCACGATAACCCTGCATTGTATGCTATATGTTCAACTTCAATACTTGGAATCTGATTTTTTATTTGTTCAGTAAATTCAATGTAACGGGCTAAAAAGTGCTGGTCACCCTCTATCCCTAAATCAGCTGGCCATAAAGATAATCTGTTTATAGATGGTGTTTTTTCTACATAATTTTTTATTTTATTTATGAGCAAGGCTTTCCAGCTATCATCAGAAAAATCAATCTGTCTTTTTTCTGAAACTGAGATACTCTTTAATAAGTAGTGCATACTATGTCCGCCAATTGTAATTGTCAGCCCGCGCTTTGTAATCTCTTTTTCTACTATATGCTTTACTTTATCCCATAGCATAAACGTAAAAAACAGTTCATTCATATAATGTTTCGCAGCCCAGTCGATTACTTGTAAAAGAAATGAAGTGTCATCATAATTTTCAATAACTAAACCTCTTCTTACCATTTTTCCACTATGGATTTCTGACGGGAGAAAACGTACTTCCTTGGATTCGATTTTTTCTTTCGATAAAAAGTGAACCCACTTATATCCAAACAGTTTTTTACAGATATGATAAACACCATAAAGTACAGACCTTGCATTTGAGCCGATAATATATATTTCGCTTTCCTTTTGAACGAACCGAAAAGAATCCACTGAGAGTTCTCCGGCCCGTTCTATTAAGCCCTTATCAATAAAATTTTGCTCCAACCCTAATACAAATGAAAATGAAATGGATTGCTCGGTCTGAGCTACATACTTTAGTAACTCTTCTTTTGCAAATACGATTGGTGTATCATAATTTAGAATACTACATGATACCGCCATTTTGTACCTCCTTACTCTAATAGCGCTTGATTTAATTCCCTTAAAATTAGACCTGAAAGGATAATGGCATTCGTCCAACCACTTTCTATCACATATGCACCCCAGCCGGTGTCACCATTATTGCCAAAATACTCACTACTATCTAGATGAAAAGAACGCATCCAGCCACCATCAAATTCCTTTTTTGGAGAAGTGATTTGAATGCTAGATAAAAAGCGAACTAGTTTCTCATTAAACTCTTTTACCTCTGGATCGCCCGTCGCCTTCCAAGCCTCCCATGTATTTATGAGTAAGAAATTATTCGTATACAATTGATCCGCAATCCCTTCACCATTCATTCGGAACACACCTGTATCCTCTGTACCATATCGTTCGGGATCTGGATTATCACTTTCCTCAATTCCACCAAGTTCATGTTGATTGTCAGCTAAGTAATCGAGTATTTCATATAAACCTTTCCGAATGGTATCATCTTTTGTAACACCATATAGTTGGGCTAAGGATAATAAGAATCTACTATATCCGGCTGTTTTACTATACATGAACTTTAAATGGCTTTTATTCTCAAGCAATGTTGCCGTACCTTGAAATGCCTTTTGTAAAAATAGTTCATCCTCTGAAACAAAATAAGCTTGGATAAAAGCTGCATGGACAATTGATTCAAAATGAGGATTCATACTAGCCAAGGTTGAATTTTTGAAATAGGCAGTTCCATTGTCAATTAGTTCTTGTTCCCGAATACATTCCGGACGAAGTCCATTTTTATTTTGCGTGTGTAAAAGAGCATAAGCCGTTAATAAGCCTCGCTCTTTATATATTTGTTGACCTGTTTTACGGTATAAATATAATAGAACGAATGCTACCCAACTATTATCATCTGAGAAAATTTGATCCGGCTTACCCCTTGGACTTTGAAACCATTTCCAAAAACCATATGTAACTGAATTAGGATCTGTATCCTGATACCCCTCTTCAAACAAATAGTTTAGTAAATTATGGGATCTTTCTATCCACTTACGGTCCTTTGTATATTCTCCATACAGATAAAACAAAAGTGCAGTATGTGCGTGACAATCTGGTCGTAAATCCTTACTAATATCGCTTCGAATGGAATGTACATTTTCATAAACTCCGAGACTTCCGTCTTCTTTCGGTAAAATACCAGAAGTTAAAAACCAACTCATACCCTTCTCAATTGATTTTTCAATATCAAATTGCTTCGAAGGTTGAATTATCGGTTGCATAAAACGGAGTGGCAAGTGATACTCCATTTGTAGCCATTTGATAACACGATTCCATAACCAATTTGGTCGTAAGGTCCAAATCTGTTCATTACCCAAAAATGAAAATGACGAAAAAATGGATTTCCCTTTCCCATGTTTTTTCACAACTACTCCAGGATACTTCCCTATCTCTTCCGTTCTATGGGTCTCTTTAAAGTGACCAATATCCAAGAGTCTCACTGTTTCAAAGGTAAAGCCTGTTAAAAAGGGACCCTGCCATTCAAGCAGCATACCTTTTTCACAAAAGTGATTCTCACAAGATATTACTAGTTTTTCTAAACGACGATTAGTCACTGGGAAATCTTGCTTAAATCCAAAAAGGCGAGAAGACGTAAAATCATCACAATTGATGAGTTCCCCATATAAAGTTCCTCCTTGCTGAACAAAATCCCAGAGTTTTTCAAGTATTTCATACGATAATTTCAGTAGGGTTCCATTGTCATTACCATTAATAATGATACGCGAATATTGACTAAGGTCCTGTTGTATAAGTAGATTGATATCTGAAAAATAATGATTGAAGGTAACACGGCTTTTCATTTGCATACTTTTGTCAACGAGAGCGATCAATACGTATCCACTCCACTCTTTAACTTGATCATATTTTATGAATTTTTGGCCACTCGAGTTCAATTCCTGCATTTATTAATCGTGACTGAAAACTTTTTAATTTTTCTCCCTTACTTCTGACTTCATGCGGGATAATTTCATGGTCAATACAATAAGTTGCAAGATGACCGGCTGCTTCCCCGATATTCCATTCCACTGGATGTAGTCGATAACAACCATTTGTAAGATGCGTAGTCCCAATATTTTTGCTAGCTGGCAACAAATTTTGAACGCGGATAGGTAGTAAACTACCAAGCGGTATTTGGAAGGGATGGGCTGAAATATCAATATATGTATCCAATCCAGTACTCGGATGAAGATCTAAGCGATAGCTTCCAATTCCGACGCTATCATGAAAGTAAGTGGCCCCGTCTTTCCCTTCAATTTCACCACTGATATGCTGTTCCTTCACTGTAAATAGTGATTTAATTCTTCTTGATTCACGGATATATGGGTACATTGCCAAACCATCTTCTGTTCCTAAAATATCTTTTCTTAACCGAATACCAGGATAACCTTCGCCACCATCTGGACGAGGTGCCTCCGTTTGCATCCAATAAAGAAGTGACCAAACTTAATTGTTTGGCATTATAGAGATGCTTTTCTTTCTCTTCATCTGATATATCAATTATAGGACCTAACCAATAGTCATTTTGCGGCCAGTTTACAATCGTAATATCACTTTGAAACGTACCTGGTTCAAAATTATTTTTATCGATAATTCGACGGTAATTCCATAATGAAAAACGATTTGGTTCGTAAAAAAATGAATACTCAATTGGCTCCAAAGTGTGCGGAACAAGTCCCCACCAGCTCAATTGCTTGGCCGGCCAAAATTCCGCCTGATAGTTTTTCCAAAATTCATATTGAGCAGGCTTTTCAATAGTATGATTTTCTCCTTCAATATGATCAATCGCAAAACAATAGGTAAATGCCTGCATGTTAAAAGGTTCTGCATTCTTTGGTGCATGTGCTTCACCTGTTTCAGCCTGTGACTCTGCCCCAATAACATATTCAACACCTGCAAGTGGTAAGACATCTCCCATTTCCGTTGCATCTAAAAAATACTTTCCTTTTAACAGGTAGGAATGCCTAGTACTTGAATGCTGAACAGTTACAGTTTGTACCTGATCTTGTTCAGTTTCAGCTTTTATGATTTTATACTCTGTTAATAAGGTTAACTTCCCAGTGCTTATATATGGTGCTAGCATATCGTATAGAACTCGCAACGCCACTCTTGGCTCATGGCTTATTTTACTTACAATGGCATTGCCGGGATTAAATTGATCATTCGACCGTTCGAAGGTTTTTACTGGAAAATTAGTAAGATAGTATTCTCTTATTTTCCGTCGATATGTCAGATAGCTTCTTGTTGCTCCAAAACTTTCAATCCATGGATGCTCATCTGGCGGTACCCCTTGGTTTGTAATTTGGCCACCAATCCATTTTGTCTCTTCTGTTAATACGATTGTTTTTCCAGATTGTAAGGCAGAAAGTGCAGCAGCACAACCTCCAAGACCACCACCTATTATTACGATATCTGCTTCTAATTCTTGAACGACTGTCAATGTGTCACCCCTCCTTTACTGTTGACTTTAGTTTTTGGTTCCTATCTCTGTTTAGATCAATTTTACTGGTTCTTTATTTTCGAAAGATTGGTAGGCAGCTAATGCTACTTCGACTGCTTTTAACCCTGAATATCCTGTTGCTAGTGGGGGTCTTCCATCCTTTATACACGCAACGAAATCCTCAATCAAACCTGCGTCCATATCATCTCCCCAGCCAATCCATTTAACCCCTTCCCGATTGGAATAAAGATCAATTTTTTGAGAGAATGCATCAATTTTTAAAGTGCCGTTTGTACCGATAATTTCCATGGTTACATCGCCCCAGGTAGGATAGGCGCTATTTCTTGACCAACTACAGTCAAGAGTAGCGAACATGCCATTTGTAAATTCCATGGTAAGAATTCCACAATCATCGATTGGATGATCAATATAGACATTGCCAATTTCTGCATAAACTTCCTTCACTTCTGCCCCAGTAAACCATCTCATAATATCAACAACATGGACTGTATGGTCTAGAAC
>NZ_JBALOX010000205.1:0-9994 GCF_036965165.1 Bacillus sp. JJ1521
CAAAAGAAAAATTGACTGGACTGAGTCCGGTCGAATACCGAATTCAATCCAGCCAATCAGCTGCATAATAAAAACTCTAACTTTTAGGGGTAACCACCTCTGGGCTTTTTATTAGGTAAGTATCATTTTTATAATACACTCCACGTGCGTGGGGTGTATGTGGCAACATATGGGGTGCTGGTAAGTTTACATATGAATTTTTAAACTTTTTCTGTAATATAGGGTCTACAAATTCCTTGCAAAGCTTTTTCTAAAGGTAATTGGTTCCTCCTTCTCTTCTCCTTTTGGTTAACCATTAACTATTCCTCGTTCTCCTAATCCTAGTGTTTCTTACAAGGGATTCATAGTACCTATTATTGAAGGCCTGCTCTATTTTTGATTCCAACTGCCAAGAAATATTTCTCCAATCCATAGTAACTGCATAACCTGAATCAATGTTATCTTGTAATCTAGCAGGTGTTCCCCCAGCTGTTGGTAAATAGATTCCCAATAGGCCATTTCTACTTCTCCCTCCATATGGTCTGAGAGAAGAGTAAATTTCCCAATCAACCCACTTCCTTTTGGCTGTTTCACTCCCGATTAAAACAATAGTGACTGTCGACTCTTTAAGATGATAGGTTCTAATTTGTTGTAAAATATAATCGTTACTAGCACTATCATATGCATCAGATAAAGACCTATCAATTAATGTGTTGTTTGCTCCATATGTTTCCCTTAAATGATTAGCTTTTAATTGATCATAGTCATGATGATAGCTTACAAATACTTTGTGGCTCATATTACCCCTCCTATTTTTATAGTTACTTTATTGCTATATTCTACAAAAATTGATAAATTCCTCCAAAATCCAACGCATTATATCTTAATTTCTATAGTAAAAGTAACAACTGTGAAGCTTTTAATCTTTTCTCTTATGCAACGATTAAGGCAACATCCCCTGATAAAATTATTTAAGGGACATGTTCACTTCTGTGTATCAAAATTCCCTAACCGCTTTTTCAAAAGGGTTATTCAGTATAGTTAAACAAGACTAAATCAACTATATATAATGCAGAAACCTCCATTTTTTCAGATAAACAATTAATTTGTGAAACAACCTCATTATTTTCAAAGAACTCTTTTAATCCAAATACATATGCGTGATATTTTGAATATGTCTGTTTTGGAGTTGATCCAAAAACTTGCTTACATACCTTTGAATTAGGAAAAAGATTAGGGCACATAAAATGCAAGAGCTTCGTAGTTGAGGAAAGTTGAGTGTCTAATCTTTCTAAGCCATGTAATAGTCTTCCTGTTGGAATCAAAAAATCCCTCAATCCCATATCATAATATCCTTTGTAAGAGTAGAAAGATGCTTCTCCTTGATATTCAAATCCTTGGTAGGTTGTTCTTTCAATTGACGAAAGTTCAGCATCGTAAAAGTATCTTTCTATCTCTGTCAATTTATTAATTATTTCTTGTATGCCTACTAATTCCGATGCAAATGAGGACCAAGGAATTCTAGGGAGCCATGAGTATACTAAAGCAACTCTCTCAGTCCATACATCTATATCGGAAGCCCCTCTTGTCTCGTTAAACCTTTTTATTAATGGTCTATATGAGTACTTATACCAATAATTAGAGTTTTGAAGTATCTCTATTTGTTTTTCTATCTCAGCATAGGTAAGTATTTCATTCAATTTGTTTAACACAACTGCTTTTAAAGCCCGTCATTATTATCTACTTATTAGAATCTATTTTCCTTTCAACTTCTTTTTTCTTTTCCACTAAATTCACACGAACACTAGCATACACTACCAATCTCTCGATGAGATCCGAACCAAATTTTGCAAAAAAGGGGGAGTAGTTATAAACACGATTATATTGATAAGTTCTGCAGTAATACTGACAGGAACAATTGCTTCAGCAGCTTATTTATACTATAAAGACACCGAACAGTTAGACATTGTTAAATTAGAATATAAAAGTAGTTCTAAACTTAGGTACTTCTTTACTAAATCTAGTTCATCCCCTCAAGAAGAATTAATAAGAGTCATTAACGAAGCATGTGAAACTATTGATGTAGCGGTATATTATATAAGTGAAAGGAACATTGTCACTCACCTTTGTAGTGCAACCGATAGATGTGTAAAAGTAAGAATTATTACAGATAAAGACGATTCATATCAAGAATCTGCTTTACAACAGCTATTAGTTGTAGGGATACCAGTAAAAGTTAATACGTATGCAGAAAAAATGCATTTAAAAAATATGATTATTGATGAAGAAATCATTACGAGTGGTTCATATAATTTTACTTATAGTGCAGAAAAGAAAAATGAAGAGGTAGTAATTATTTCAAAGGATAAAAAAATTGCTAAAGAATGGTCAGAGAAGTTTAGTTAAATGTGGAATGATAGCATCAATTATATTCCTTATAAACCAAAAGAAAATAAGAAATTTGCTTAGAGGTAGAATCCTTCTAAAGTATATGGTAAAAAACAAAGGAAAAAGCTTAAATTGTATAAAACAGCTTTGCTTCTTAACATAAAGTTTTGATGATTAAGATTGTAAATAAAAAGAACTGTAGAAGGTTGTTTCTACAGTTCTTACATATTTTAAGAATAGTTCTAGCGAGAACTGTAACTTATGGTTCTGCTCACAGTTTCAACCTCATAGTTTAGGTATTGATATTCGGTGTTTCCCCATGACTCAAACACCCCTTGAATTAATTCATGTACCTATTGTCAGTTCTATCTACACTGTTTTTCTCAAATAAAATGAAAATACCATTTCCCCATCCACTTATTGATATATTCCCAAAAATATCATTGTAGGGGAAAGTGATAATCCAACTAAAGGTAAAGGATGATACACCTATAAAGGTTACTTGATTTGTTAAGCTAGCAAAGATATGTAAATTTGAAATTGCAACTAAAAACGATAAACCTAACAAATTCATATTCTAGTATTTAAACTTATTCATATCCATTATTGAAACACCATTTATATACTTGATACTAACAAATATTTCCCTTATCAATACATATATGTTGATTGTTTTACAGATAATTTTGTTTTACTAAAAATCATAAACACTCGTTAAATTTTTGTACTCTAACCAATATAAATATGTATATAAGTACGGTAACTTATCTACAATTCTAATAAAAAACGGTTAAGTGAATAGCAAGGTATATAACCCAATTCACGTTCTTTTAATCCATACATATATTCCGACTCCTGACAACCTCCAACCCAAGATTCAATAAACCATAAAATAATTTTGGGTCAGTTGTTATTGGTAGTTCATAAGTTTATTTTACAAAGTTTGCAAACTTAGTTCTAATCTCCTCTGATTCCAATAAATTTATATTTAAAATCCCAGTGACACTATCAAATTCAGTAAGAGTAACCCCCTGAATAAAATCATAGTCCTTGAACTTTTCAAGGCAACTATCTATTTTTCCAATATTTGTTAAGTCTTTCATTATACTACGCACTGCACCTTCTATTTTATTCCGTAAAAAATGATCGGTTTCTAATTTTATAATCCATTCAGATATATTCACATTGACTTCGAATAATGGTAGTTCTTCATACAACTTATTAAATATTGACTGAACATTTTCTTCTGTTATTTCAGCAATTGATAAAGGGATAACTGGAAGCTTATACTTCATTTCTAAACTTTTTGCCAATGTAATTGTATTTTCAGCTTCTGGTATAGTTGAATTCAGTATCATAACTTTTGGGCGTTGGAGATCCAAATCTTCAACAATATTCATTTCAGCGTCAATAAAAGCATACGAAGGAAGACAGTCAATCGTACCATCAGTTGTAACGATAATCGTTACATCACTGATGTTCTTTGCTATTTCACGTGTTTGTATTGAAATCGCTTCCTTAAAATGTATTGGATTTTTGTATCCTTCTAACTGCAATTTGAGTGGACCAGTTTTAGTATGGAACCCTTTAACACCGTGTGCTTTATATCCGATACAATCAATAAATTGCATATATTTGGACCCTGTCCCTATATTTATCCTAATTTTTTCTAAAGGTATTATCGTAGTTTTCTTTGTGGAAATTTCCCGCCCAGATTCACTTACTGGAAAGTTAATTTCTACATTTTCTGTTTCTTCTACGTTTGGTAATACAAAAGTCTTTAGAACATTCGTAATAAATAATGATTTCCCCGTTCGTGTCGGTCCCGTGACAGTAACGACAAGACTCCCATTAAACCGTTTAAATAAATTGCTTATTTCAACATTAACCTCCATATTCAGTCCCCCTTTTCATGTTGCTTTAATATATTTTCTTCATTATATTTATAGACCTTTTAATAATAAAAATGATTACATATCAAAATAGGAGTTGATGAATAAAACCTTCCTGTATAGCTCAGAATGATAACAATTAAAGTGAAGGAGGCTAATAAATACAGTTATGAAGGTACTCATAATATGTTTAATTGTATTAACTTTTACTATTGCAGGCTGTCAAAAGGGTAATAATGATATTAATGGAACGAAGAAGGAAATAGTAAATGAATCCGAAACTCAAGTTGTTAGTTCCGGGAAAATGCTTAACAAAAATATCATAGAAGAAATCACCGGTTTTGGAGGGGAAACATTTGATCCAGAATTACAAATAAAAGTAAATGATGATGGCTTTTTTGACCATAATACAAAACTCTCAATTATCGAAGAGGATGACAATACCTTTGTCATTTGGGCTCCAAGGGGTGGATTATTCTTTAATTCTGGGATTATTGGATCTATTGCAAAAAATGGGAAATGGGAAGTTACAAATAAAGTGTTATTTGAAAATAGTGAATATTTATCATGGGATATAGAAGGTACATATTTATTAACTCTTCAAAATACCGGGGATTGGTCTAATCTCCAAAAACAAATTAGTATAAGACAATTAACTAGTGATGGCACACTTACAAAAGAAGTAGTAATTGCAACTGCACCTATTGTAAAAAACCTAGATATTATTCCAACCTCACATGGCACAGTTGTCATTTTTAGTAATAATGGTGGCGATACAAAAGAGATAACATATGATGTCATACCAATTGAAGACAAGTCGTTAGCTATTAATTCCATAACAATCAAACAATTTCCTGAAGGTGGAATAGATAAACCAATTTATATCGATTTTACTAACAAAAAATTGTTTGGTCCAGGAAAAAAATCAAAAGGATTGCTACAAGTTTCATCGGAAAATGGAGAGCCACTTTATGATGACACTGGCAAGGAAAAAGTTGCAAGGATCGGAGAACCAGTTTATATTGGCAGCAACAAAAAAGGTGAACTTGAAGTATTCTCAAATAACAATGATTATCTTCTAAAGCATGTCTTTGATAAAAACTTAAATATGAAATCTGAAGAAATTATCGGTCCTAAAAATAAGCTAATTACAATCAATGATGACATTCTACATTACTGGGAAGTTACTCTGTATAAAAATCGGCCAAGTTTAAATTTAACTAAAATAAAGAATTAATAAACACGCCCCACAGGGAAGGCCCGAATAATCATCGATGCACAGATCAGTGATATCCAAAAAGCCCTATCCTTGGTTGGATTGGGCTTTTTATTAGGTAAGTTTCATTTTTATAATACACCCCACTTGTCTTGAGTGTATGTGGCAACACATGGGATGCTGGTGAGATGTAAAATATCTTTGTTTAACTTCAGGCAACACAACCACTACTTTTTATATCAGACTGGTAACTCTCTTCTAAACTCGAAAGTTTTTCCAACTTTTTAAATTACATTCATGTAGTCGATCTCTCTGTAACTATTTACAAATTGTTTTCTTTTTGTTCTAGCTTATAGTAGAAGTATTCAATTGTTCTCTTGCTTATTCGATCAATTCTAGCATATGTAAATATCAATAATACTTTTTAATTCATCACGTGTCAGTTCCGATTTTGAATTAATTACCAACTTAACATTCACTTTTTGTTTAGAAACGGTATTGGGTAAGTAAATCTTTTACATAGAATCACGTAATAATAATTTAACCTGTGTATAATAAAACCATAAGGATCCAACCTATCAAAATATAATATTAATGCACTCTTCTCAACCTCTTTTTTCTCTTGTGGAGCTTCCATACATTTCCTTATGTCTTCTAAAGAAACCTATAACAATACCTATTTTTATTGTATAATCTCCCAAATGGAAATTTTTTCACTCCGCCTAGAGAATCTGACTATTTTATTGGAATATTATCCTAATACGTTTTTTATCCCTTTAAAAACANNNNTTGGTGTATTGTAGAGCCTTTTATTTTCCTCTAAGCTAAGTCCATTATTTAAATTTGCATTTTTTAAAAGATCAATAATAGAGTTATAATCAATTAATCTATCGCCTCTTGTTAAGCTAAAATTAAGAAAATTATTATATCCCGCATTATGCTTTACCTGCCACTCTTCAGTTAATTTATTAGGATAGATATTTCCTTGAATTATTTGACAAACACTTTGGGTCACTCCCCCAAATCCTCCTAAAAGGTAGAGGGGTTTTTTCATTTCCAGCGTTATTAATATTTCTTCTAGGACACCAGGCATTTTACCTAAATAACCTGAATGTTTGCCTCCTGCACATATTCTTGCATCACAGCCCATAATCATTGTTTTCCTCATTTCGGTTAATGAACGACTCCAAACATATTGATTTTGAGGATTTGTAGGTTGCAAAAATGTATCCTTATTAATAATTAAATCTTTTATATCTTCTGGGGGATCCATCTCAACCATATCTGCAATTGAACGATATTTAGCTTTCCAACTTTTTATGTCAAATGTATCATTAAGATATATTGGCCAGGCAATAAAATTTTTCAATTTAACATCTTGAGATAGTGTTCTTGCTTTGAATGCTAACGCTTCATTAAAAATAAATTCTGTAAAACCATTTTCACGAAGATCTCCCCCATAATTTAGGGTTACACCTCGAGATAGTAAGTGCCTTGCTATATCCTGAGATAGTTGAACTAAATGTTGATTAGTAAAACCCAGTTCTAATAATTCCAGAACAGAAGGATCTGATATTGATACCCCTATGTTTTTCCCTAGTAAATTCAACCCATTCAAGGTTAAAGGTGTATCAACCCTAATTCCTAATTTGCTCAGAAAAGATAACTCTTCAGAATATAGAGGAGGTTCTGGATAAACTAATAATTTCTTTTTATAATTTATTCCATTTCCATCTCCAAAGAATACCTTTTCAATATCAGAAACCTCTGGTGGCCGAGGAAGGATCTCAGCTTCGGGATGCATCCAACCGACTTCTTTATATTGTTGTAATAATAATTTTGAATAAAAGAATCTTATGGTTTCTAGTAACGCTAGACTCAATATACGAAGTAAATCCTTATGAGATATCTCATCCTCAAGATTTATGTGAATTCCAGGTATATTTGAAGCAAATGGAAATCGGCGATCTTCAAACTCTTCAATTAGATCTATAGCAACAATGGGACGTTCGTTCTCTTTAGCACTCAGTATTTCCCTTTGACACCAATATCTCGACGAGTAGGTGTCTGTATGTATAGCAATTAATGTAGACTCCTTTATATGACCTACAATTTCTTCATTAAATTTGTAACCAGGTGCAATGTCCGTGGCGTCAAAAAAATTACGCATTGAACTATTATCTATAAAACTTTTAATAGATTTTGCTACTTTTACCCCTTTCTCTTTATCTTTGGTATGGCTCAGGAATATTTTTAATGAATTGTTTTTACCAAGCGTCATTTCATCAAAATTTTCGTTTAGAGCACACCGATAAATTTCATGGGCAATCGTTATAAATGAATATTCCTTATTAAATTTTGCATCAAACTCATAATATCTAATAAAATTTATATTCTCGAAATACTCGCTAATTACAAAGGCTGAATCATCTAGTGCAATAGGAATGATAAATACATTTTCTTCTTTTGGGATTTGCTTTATATATTCAATCCACATATCATCTGCAATTATATCTTTACTTAAGAATATAAATATTATTGTCTTTCTTGAAAATAATTCAAAACTTTTAGGGACGTCTGTTTTTTGTGTCGTTCGAATAAAAATTGGGAGGTTCATTGAACGGGAAAATGGATTTTCTATATTTCTTGATAATAATGAATAGCAGTGTTCAAAAACTGGTTTTACATTACTTTCATCTGCAGGATGCCAAACAAAAAAAACTGACAACGGTGAAAAAAATTTTGGCATTATCATTCTCCTCAATGTGTAATTCCACAGACATTACATTTACTATTATATTTCATCATTTCTTGAGAATTTTTAATTAAATGTGCTCTTTTTGTTCTCGCTTGATATGCATCCTCAATCCAACTACCCAATTGCTCTGCACTTGTTGGGTAAACCCAATAACGAGCATAACAATCTTCATGTCCTTTTGACCAATTCATTTTCAAACGCGGCGGAAGATATGCGGAATTTTCTTGACTCGGCAAGATTATTCCCATTACTCCGTTGGGAATATAATCACCTTGTCTTAAAGAACTCTTTAACTCCCAATCCACATACCTTCGACTATGAGTGCAACTTCCAATAAGCACTATTGTTACAGTAGTGTCTTGTAGATATTTTCTACGAATTTGGGTCATTACGTAATCAGTATTTGAACTATTTATAAAGTCATCATTATTGTTTGCTCCTAATACATAGGGAATAAAAACCTTTTCTTCATTTGCAAATTTTTGAATAAACGCATCAACTTCATCCCTATCACCTTTATAGTGTGAAATGAATACTTTACGCCTAACTCCTTGATATGGCATAATATTTCCCCTTCCATAAACTAGTGAATAAGACTTAACATCAAAAGCAGCTTTTTTACATATAAAAAGTGTTGTGGTGGACTTGTTTGTGCATTATTGATTTCATGGTTCATTCATCAACAATGCAAAGTAAAGTAACTACATAATTTTTAACTGTTATTTACAAAATTTACGTAATGAATCTCTCTATATAACCTATGATCCCTAACAACAATGGAGACTTTAAAAAATTATTAATCGTATCATATTGGTGATTACTATCCTATTAAATTCTTGAACTAAGCGAATACCTTTATATTATAAATAAATGGTCTTCTAAATACTAACAATTACGTATCTAGCTTTGCTTTTGTTCGATTAGAATCTCTTCGATATTAGAATCAGCTTTGTTGAAAGGTCTTTCTTCACCATAAGGTCTTAAGGAAGAATAAATCTACCAATCAACCCACTTTCTTTTGTATGTATCACTTCCGATTAATATTATAGTTAAAGGTGAATCTATCAAATGATGAGTTCTAATTTTGTGAGAATGTAATCATCATTAACACTGTCAATTTACTTAAAATGTGAACGGTCCATTTATTATAAACATACATAAAATATTACTTTTTTAATATTTTTTTTATATGCTCTTCTAAATCTTGATGTTTATATAAAATTAAAATGTCGTTTTTAACTATAGAGTTAACCAATTCTTTGTTAACTTCAAAGAAATACTTCATAACGTCCTCATCTATAATAAAGGATAGTCTATAGTCATCTTTTTCTTCATATATTTTTTTAGCTAGTTCTAATTCGAAAGTACACCATTTTGATTTAAGAAATTCTTTTGTTATAAAAAAAAGGACCTTATTGGCTTCATTTAGTCCCTTTGCTATTTCTCTTTCGACAATATGTGGTTCTGCATCCTCTGTTATTCTATACTTATCCAACCAAATTAATTCATCGATTGAAGTATAATACGGTATGATTTTCTCTAAACTCTCTTTCTGTCTAGAAGAATGACTAATGAATAGAGTTGTACCACCAGCCATCTTATTAAATGCATTGTAACCTTCACTTTTTAAGTGTTCAAGAAAATATTCTTTGAAATATTCTTCTGATGGTACTTCTTCAGGACTTCTAAACCAAAACCCATCATTAAATATAAAAATTAGATCGCCTGAATCCAATATTGGATAAGAGTTAAAACCTCTAT
>NZ_JBALOX010000206.1:0-10385 GCF_036965165.1 Bacillus sp. JJ1521
GATGGGAGTTCTATTCATTTTAGTAGGAACATTTTTGTTTTTTATAATGGAAGGCACGTTTAGCATTCGCTTATTTCTAGGAATCTTCTTCGTGTTTTTGACTGCCCCAGTCTCAGCGCACGTCATCATGCGCTCCGCCTATCGCTCCAAAGTCCCTCTCGCACCACAAAGCGTCCAGGACGACCTGGAGGGAATTATCGAGATAGAAGGGGAGAGGGAGCAGTAGGGAATGGGGACCAAGGGGAAGGTTCTTGTGGTTCCTGTGAGTTTTGGGACTGAGCTTTGATGAAGGGCAAAACGGATTGAAATTGAGGTCGAAACGGTCTTCATAAGCTGGATGAAGGACAAAACGGATTGAAATTGAGACCAAAAAGGTCTTCATAAGCTTGATGAAGACCAAATCGGATTGGAATTGAGAACGAATAGGTCTTCATAAGCTCGATGAAGACCAAAACGGATCGAAATTGAAGCTGAAATGTCCTTCATAAATCCGAAGTGACATGTCTTACTTTATTATAATAATTCCAAAATGAATTTATAAAAATAATTACATGCTTTTTCTTCGGATTCGAATATTTGTATTTGGGATTTCATACCATTCTTACTGTAATACACTTCCCAAACTCCATCAGCGTAGTTTAAACATAGTGACTCGTTTGGAAGTCCTCCATCTAAGCTATATAAATCTTTCGGTACCCCAGAACGAATCAATAATATAATTAATTCATCTTTTTTATTCTTACCACCTCTATAGCGCATCCTGCTAAACTATTAAGTTACTAAATGAAGGAGGCAATTTTTTAAATTTAACTTAAATATTCCCGAATCATTTTATGAGGAATTATTCTCCTTGATTCAGGCTGATTTTCCCACTGTAAGATTGGCTTTTTAATTTCAACTAGTGCATCAATCTCATGAAGTGCAACTTCCTTTTGGTATACAAAATGCTCGTGTTTTCTAAAGCCGTAGTCATTAACATCTTCATAAACCATGCTAAATAATAGAATGTAATTCTTTTCTATAGTAGAGGAGTCAACCCCATATGTTTCATATTCCTTTCCTTTATAAATAGCATTAAATTTTAACTCATATACTAGTTCAACTTCTTCAAGGGAAACTTCTTTAATAAAAATATCATCGTGCCTGTTTCCTGTTATATCAATAAGTTCATGAAAGCCATTTTCTATTTTTTGACTAATTAAATGAAGTACTCGACCATGGTTACTGACAGGGTAGATTTTAGATTTAAAAATTGCATATTCACTCATAATGTGACTCCCCATTTTATTATCGATTAGAATTTTAATCCCAAAGTTGAAAATATCTCTTTTATTTCATACTTCCTTTGTAAAGACGCCAAATCAAATAGGGGTATCCAGCTTCATCTATTTAATAAATAACTCGATATCTTCATCGTCAAACTTTTCATTAAGAAGACCCTGCTGGATTATTTTATTTAGTAAATAAAAGGAGTAGGTCAAACGATAGAATACAATAATACCTCTATCGATACTGAGCGGCATAGTGGTGAAGCTTTTTTGAATGTTATGATCAACATAACTTATTAGCATTTTATTTTTATTATCAATTTCAAGATAGATCGTCTGTGGTATTTTGTTGTTGAAATTATATAAGCTATTTGGAACACCTAGTTTTGAAAATAAGCAATTAGCTCATTAATATTCGTAAAATCATGGACAGGGTTATCCTTAGGAAAAATATCATTGAAATAGAACTTCTTTAATAATTTCATTAAGAAAAATTTGGTCGCTTTTGTTTCATTATTAAATGTAACGACGTTCTCTTTTTCTGGACTAGGTTGTCTTTCGAAATTAATTTCAGAATACTCGTAAGAACCTATTATAAATTCTAGTTGAATAAAATCTTCATAAGGTGGCTTTACTTCCATAAGGGTTACGTTATCAAAGGTTACTTGAATGTCGAGGTATTGGCATATTTTGATTAACCGAGTTCTAATCATTCTATCAATCCTTTAAATAGTTACATAGTAATTACGAATCCTGCTGCTGGAGCAATTTCCACATTTCATTTAGCACTTCAATAAACTCTTATCTAATTTTGATAACTTTTTCTTCCTTCATGGGTGGCTAAGTCAGCAAATCTTATGGTAATGGGTAGGCGACTATGTTTATCTATAAAATGCATTGTTATTTTGGGGGCTGTATCAAAATCTATCCAGTTTCCACTTGAGACAAAAATTGTTACTAAAATACTGCCTAATATTATTATTAAATTTATTTTAGGTTAAATTTCCATCGATATTTATTACTCCATAATTCATTTCGAAAGGCTCAACCTGGAAATCAGAAACAAAAACAGCTCAAAATAAAATTTTATCTGTGCGTAATCTTTTTATAAAGTTGTCCAAAGCATCACTTTCATTATTAAATTTTGTAATTGAACCTGTAACTATACTCGCTCTTTCATCAGTTACATATACTACCCATTGATCATTATCAATGCTAATACCCACCTCATTTTCTCTTAATGGATGTTCATCAAACCAGTTATAACGTGTTAAATCTTCTTCCCTAATTATTTTCTCGGCCTCAAATTTGTTCATTTACATTTTCTCCTTTCATGCAATGAAATAAATCCCAAATTTTCGGAACCAAGAATATATGCCCAACATCTTTATAGAAAAGCTAAATATAGCCGCACTTTTCATACTTTTAGTGAAGATAATCAAATATTTTTTACTAAAACACAGGTGTGTTCATTGAACATTTATTGTACTAGGAATCTATTCCTTTCCTCTAAGAAATTAAATATAAATACAACATCAGTTTTTTATTAATTTCCATAATTTATCATTTTGTTCACTAATAGGTTTGTTTATCTTACCCCTTTCCTTGGCATCGTTTTCCCAGACATAGAAATCAGTTAATCCACCTCTGATAGGAAAGATCTTCAACTAAAGTATTTATTCTGTTTTCTTTTGTCTCAATATCGGAATTGGATTTAATGATATTCAATATTTCTTCAAGTTAAGCTATTTGATAGTAAATCTGTCCGTCCTAATACTTTCTTAATATAAAGAGTAAATCAATCACAGTACTCTCAATATTTTTAATTTTATTATCCATAAAATCAACTCCAGATTATTTTAATGGGCTAGAAGCTATCACGAACCTATCACTCTAATGCCTTCTTATATGTTCCGTGGTTTATAGATTATAAAACTTGTTCAATCCTCTTACACGTTTGATAAAATTTTCTAGTGCTTTTTCCAAGGTATCGAATTCTTTTTCAGAAATAGCATTTGCGCGTTCATCTGTAGTGGATACCTTCCACGTATTTCCTAGTTGACTGATTAGTACTTCGTTCGGATTAATATCATGATCGTTAAACCAGTTATAGAATTGTAAATTCTCATCTTTGATTATTTGGATTGCCTGTTCTTTTGTCATTATGACCACATCCTATTTTAATTTTTCGACTAAGCCTAAACCTTCTAATATATCGACTGGCAGCGGCATTTCATATTGGATACCACCACCCGTTGAACTAAAGCCAGAAGCAATTTCTCCTTTTTGTATTTTTAAATCTTCAAAAGATAAATCATATGCATCCATCATAGATGTGATTTTTTCTTTTAATGCAAGATCTGTTGTGTTATTAAAATAGGTCTCAATTTGTTCGAAATCGCCTATGATTTTATATTGATGATACTTAGTAGGATCCTCCACATACGGTAAGGATCTTTGATCATAATCAAATGGTTTTCCATCGATAACGGGTGAAGTATATCGACCATTCGGTGGCCCATATCGGTCAATTATTTCTCCTTGGACAGGTGTATGTACTTCTTTAATTGCATTTCCATTTTTATCAAGTACATACCCACCATTAGGAACCTCTTCCCATTTAATTGAACCATCCGGCTTTAATACACTAGGATCTTTCGGTATTTGGATATGTTCGGGCCACTTTCCTGTATTTGTATATTCATCAGCAAGTTCTTTACTAATTTTTTGTAAATAGGAGTTTAATACATCAGGTGGACAGGTGGATTTTTTTAATAGTCCATCAACCCCACTAACTACCCTAACCCCACCAACCTCATCAACAACTTTTGCCCCTTTAGTTAATTTTACCGCTTTATCTACACCTTTTGTACCTACAACTGCGAGGGCAATTTCTCCAAAGGCGCGACCGAACCAATTTCCCCGGCTTTCGGCATTCCCATTAATAACATCTTCATTCCATGATGTTTTGATTGCGTCCCAAATTCCTTTTGCGGTTTCAATTGGGTGTTGAATGACATGCACAAGGCCTTTAAAAGTTTCAACCGGATGAGTGATGATGTTCCAAATACCTTCAACAGTGGCTACACCGACGTCCCAGAGTCCAGTTGCAAATCCTTTTACAGAATCACCCACGACTCCAAAAAAATTTCCAACCGATTCCCAAAATGATTTTTTAGGAGGAGCGGTTAGTTTTTGTGAATGGGAGTTTACTTGTCTATCCGCTTGTTCATACCGAGTTACACTATTATCTACGAAACTATGTAGCTGGTTGAGGCGCTTTTCCAAATCACTTAGGGAGGATGCCAAACTACTTAAAATTCCTCCAATGCCATGTCTACTAGTGATTTGACTGTCAATCGCATGACGTAGACTAGAAATTCGACTCTGTGTATCCATCAAATCGGAAGTGATTCCTTTTAGCTGACTGTTTGAAGATCGGACACTATTCACTTTAATGTCAATTTGAGCCATTTAGTTACCTCCTTTCGTGACTCTATCGGAACATGGATTTCAGATCATCTATCGTTGTTCGATTATAGAAGGGCTCAGTCCCGTTAATGATTGAATTTGTAAGTGGAAGATTCACAATAAGGTTAAGAATTTGAATTCGCTGCTGTGTATTATCATTAACTGCTTTAAATACATTTAATAAAAGTTCCTCAGAATTTTCTTCTTCTTGTTCAACCGTAATTCCAATCAAAGGGATCGGATTCGTTGATTTAGCGGGATTATAAATATGTGTAAAGTAGGCATTTTTGATTGTAGGGAAGTTTTTAAGTCTGCTGGAAATATCCTCGAGGACCGATTGAGGTATTTCTGTCATCTGGTTGGTTAGGAAACTCTGTTTTTCTTCAAGGCCTAACTCCTCAAAAAAGTAATGAAGAATTCTTCCGTCACGTAACGTTTCTAGCTCCTCTGGGATGATCTTTTTACTAATATCAAAACCAGGATTTAGTACCCAAGTTGAGTCTAGTTCAATCAACTGTAAAAGCATTCGTGTTGATATTTTTATATATTTATATTTTCCCTTATAGATGGAGTTGAATTTTTCAACACTTGAGTACACAGGCAGTACTAACTCCTTATTCATTTCGATATGTTTCAGATGGAGAATAGGCTCTGAACTTTTTTTATCCGAGGAAACAGTGCCAATCGCGACAATTTCTAAATCCAAGAAGGCTTTATAAAAATAATACCGTTTCTCTGGATTCGTTATAGCCTCTGACAGAATGGTATCAAACGGGTCAATAAATGAATTCTTCATTGTATAAATACACGCTCCGATTTAGGTTTATGGTAATATTATACAATTTGAAAGGAGGTAAAAATAGGTATTAAAGAACTAGGATAAAAGGCATGTTTATCTAAAGTGGACATCCAATTTTTGTACCAAATCGCTATTTACTACACATTATCCTGTTCCCGGTCATAAAATGTATAAAAGAGGTCAATAAAAGACCGGGAAAGTTGTGATCTGAATTTATGAAAAATAATTCAAACAATCACTACTTATTTAAAAATCTAATGGAAAAACGGATGTCATTTGAGCGGGTGTTTGAACACATAGTAGTATTCATGCAATCTGAGCCTTCTGGAAAATATAGGCTCATCATTGGTACAGATTCTCAAGTGCATCCAAGACAAACCACCTTTATTACGGGTGTTGTGATACTTAATGAAGGAAAAGGTGTGTGGGCATGTATTCGAAAAGTGGTTGTTCCGAGAAGGATGGAACATTTGCATGAGCGAATTTCCTTTGAATTATCATTATCGGAGGAAATTGTATCATTATTTACCGAGGAAAAGAAAAATCAACTTATCGATATAGTGCTGCCACATATTTACGATGGCGCTTCATTCACAATGGAGGGGCATATTGATATTGGGGCAGGGAAAAGGAACAAAACACGTGAATTTGTGAAGGAAATGGTAACACGAATGGAAGCAATCGGCGTGGAACCGAAAATAAAGCCGAATGCATTCGTGGCTTCATGCTACGCAAACCGTTACACTAAGTAAAAATGAACGGTATAGTGCCTGATTCCCAGCGATGTATTCACGCTGGGAATCAAGCTTTCATTAGCTTTTTAAAGGAGTTCCGAATCATACATATGAAAAAAATCAGTGGGATGTACCCATATATGAATGCGGTGCCGCTATACATTACAATTTTTCCAATTAACTGGGTGTAATACATATCGATTAGGAAGCTATTGGTATACAAATAAAGGGCGAGCAAAAACAGAAGGATGTATGTCTGTTTTATTTTAGGAATTGTAAATTTAATAGCCCTGACAGCGGACCAAAGATAAATGCAAATGACAGGGATAACGACCAAGAGCCA
Source organism: Bacillus sp. JJ1521 (assembly GCF_036965165.1). Classification (NCBI taxonomy): domain Bacteria; kingdom Bacillati; phylum Bacillota; class Bacilli; order Caryophanales; family Bacillaceae; genus Bacillus; species Bacillus sp. JJ1521. The sequence continues at coordinate 6,616 of NZ_JBALOX010000206.1, forward strand.
AGTAAAGATAAAAATAAACTCAAAGCGTTCCAAAAATGAGAATTGAATGATCTTGATCATCGTTAACGTTGGCCAAGTTAGGTGCTGAAGCTTACCTTGGGTAAAGAACATGAAAGTTACAAGCGTAATCGCCAAATATAATACTGTTGTAAAAAACAAGGTAAAATGTCCCCATTTACTCGCCTTTTTTCTGTTCTTTAAGAAAGGAAAATAAAGAAGTGCGGTTTCAAAACCTAAGTATAACGGCACAGATTCTTTAGCAGAAATATAGTGCTCTTTTAAACCGTATTTAAAAGGAGGTAAAAGGTATGATACTTCGAGAAATTGAATTAAATAGAAAAAGGAAAGTAACAAGAAACCTGGTATAACCACACCCCAAAAAGCAACCCCGGTAATAACCCGAAATCCGCCTGCAACAAGATAGTAAATTAGGAAACATAGGACCAAAGCATATTCCCAGCTGGCTATTCCGTTAAATACCCAAACTTGAAGGGCGTCTATATATGAATATATAACAGATAGACCAGCTATAGAAAAATAGCAAGCCATTAATAGATTCAGTGTTCCCCCGATAAATTTTCCAAATAAATCTTTGTGTAATGAAAGAATATCACCAGCAGTAGATTGATTCATGATATATAACATCATGAAAAATATGATATTTGTGCTCAACCCTACTACAAATACGGATAACCAGGCATCATAGCCGGCCCCCTGAACGATTGCTCGTTGATATTTTAAGACCGTTATTCCAGTTTGAGAACCATGAATTAAAAAGAAGATGAAAAAGGGAGATACTAGTTTATTTTCGCTAATCTTACTGTTCATAATGGACCATCCTAGTCTAGCTAGCCTTGAAGGCCGGAATGTATGATTTCTAGGTTCACGTCAATATTTACTGGTATGGAAGGGTAAAGTTCATAAAAAGATTCTTGATTCCAATCTTTATCCTGTGAACGGACAATATTTCCAATCCCTAACGGGTCGACCCCTTCTTCTTGGAAGGTTTTTATTAGCTCTTCCACATCAGTTTTTATGTCTTTTGCAATGATCTTTTTTAACGTTTTAATATCGTTTGGGTTCTCTAAATCATAACGTTTTGGGCGATGTGTGATCGTCCAGATGAGATTCATAGTAAGATTTAGTTGTTGCTCACTTTTTACCCAATCCCACGTATTTATGCTACGGAATCCTTGAACAACAATTGATTCTTGGCGATCCCCATCTTGGAAGTCAATCTGAAAAAGAGCTTGTGTCCGGTAATCCTCGAGAATTGAAAATAGAAAAGTTTGTTCCACATTTAAATGGAGCATGAACTTATCATCTTTGAAAATTCCAACGTTATCGACTTGGATTTTTCCGAATTTATCAATCGTTATCATCGGTACATAAGGATCCATTCCTTGTCCATAAAAATGATTTAAGAAGACGTGGAGATTCATGTATGGAATTAATTGTCCTCTCATATTGTGTATGATTTCATCGGCTAACATCAGTTCTCCTTGTTTTTTCAAGGCTTTAAGTGTTTCCTCTGCAGAGTGAGTCGAAGCGACAATTTGAATATTCGTACCGATTTTTGGATTCACAAGAATTCGCTCTACAACATCACGAACTCCCGTTTTTGCATAGTCTTTTCCTAAAACCAAGACCCTCGTTTTGGCTAATTCAACAGGAGTACTTGTATGGGTTGCCATCCTAGGTGTTAATAAAGCAGTTACATCCGCTTCCACTTGTAGATATTTAATTTTATCGCTAGCCTTACTTTTTGTATATTCCGGAATAAGGACAGTTCCGATCAAATCTCCCTTATCATTTAAATCAAATCCAAAGACATGAATAATGCTTAACCTGTCGACAATTCTCATTCTTGTACAGCCAACAAGGGCTACCAAACAAGAAAATAATAGAATGAAAACAATTGCTTTTCTCCACTTCTTCATATATCAATCTCAGCCTTTTTAAAAGTTTTTACTCCGAATTTAACCCTTCTTCAGGGTCTTGATTTGCAGATGGTTTAAATCTAATCAAACTTAAAATTCTATAAAAGGAGGGGCGCTTCCCATCACCTTCATAGCTCGGTCTTAGAAATGAATGAATAACACCACCCTTACGGTATGGATAAAGTGGTACCAAATAAGGAATTCCAAGAGATTTTAATCGTAATAAATGACCAATTAAGAATAATACCCCCATATAAATCCCCAATCCTCCCCATATCGCTGCGAGAATAATAAAGGGATATCTCAACAAACGTACAGCATTTGACAATTTGTAAATGGGTGTTGTAAATGAAGACAAAGCTGCAAGCGCTACGATAATTAACAAAATATTACTAGTTAGAGCTGCTTGAACTGTTGCTTGCCCAATTACGATTCCCCCAACAATCCCAAGGGTCTGTCCAATTTTTGTTGGAAGACGTGCACCCGCTTCACGGAGTAAGTCAATTGTTACCTCTAAAAATAATGCCTCTATAAATGGTGGGAAAGGAACATTGGCTCTTGAAAAAATAAGTGTGCCTAGTAAATCCTTCGGGATCACTTCAAAATGGTATGTTAAAATCGCTACATAAAACGCAGTGGCAAAAATTGAAAACAACATGCCAAATATCCGAATTAATTTAAAAAAAGAAGCAATAACACTAGGTATAAAAAAATCCTCTGGAGTTGAGAAAAAGTCCATCAGTGTGACAGGGCCAATCAAGGCATATGGCGATTTGTCACACATTAAGATAATTTCACCTTTTAAAAGGGCTGCAGATGCACGATCGATTCTTTCTGTTGAAATAAATAAAGGGAAGGGAGATCGAGAGTGATCAGAAATCAATTGTTCCAGTTCAGTACTATCAAACACCCCATCTACATCCAGATCTAATATCCGTTGTTTCGCTGTATTGATATACTGAGGATTTGTAACTCCATCTAGGTATGCAATCACGACAGTTGTCTTTGATCTAGTTCCAATTGTGAATTGCTCAATAATTAGGTCAGATGTGGCCAAATGATCTCGCAATAAATGAAGATTCGAGTTAAGGTCTTCGATAAAACCAACCTTTGGGCCAATAACACTAAATTCATTTTCTGTTTCATTCGTTTCGCGTTGACCAAGCCTTGAATTTCCGATGTTTAGTAGGGCAATTTCATCTAAATTGTTCTTAAAGTAAGCAGCAACTGCACCAATGTGCAGCGCATTTTCTAAATCCTGAGCACTCTCCGTAAATTCAATATTTTCAATCGGAATAATGTTTTTTAAATCAGTAAGCTGCTGAACCTCTGTTATTTTTTCCTTCAATGATACTAATATGGACTGTTGAAGGATAATCATATCAACCATCGTAGTAAAATAGCTGATTTCAAGAAGTTCATTAGATTCAATAGGGGAGAATTGTGTAAAATCAGCTGACTTTTTTGACTGTTGGAAAACCTCGGCAATTGTTCGTTCCTTTGTTTCATAATGTGACTGCAAAATTTTCCGCTTCATACATCCACCCCCGGCCATCTGCTTAAATAATGGTTTTTTTAGTATGAAACAACTCTAATGGAATTATGTACCTATTCTAAAAAGTGACCTAAATCGTAATTTATTGAGCAAAAAGGGTAAGGGTTTAAATATTTCTAGATTGGGGAAGATTACCATTTACATAGATGAGTAAGCGGATGGGGGAAAGCCTATACATCATGAGGAATTATACGAATAATAATACCGCAAGACGATATATTGCAGATATTGGTTTGTTTGGGACCTCCATTATTCACTTAAGAAATCCATATATT
>NZ_JBALOX010000206.1:10409-22719 GCF_036965165.1 Bacillus sp. JJ1521
AAATATTAATGCAAACATAAATCTTGCCATGATCCACTCGTTTCAAGGGAATATCGAAATGGCAAAGAATATATTGGATACAAGATGGTTACTTATGTATATCCCTTTATATATTTTTTGCATTTGGGATAGTTACCGGTCTGCAATTGATTTAAATAGATTGTATATTTTAGCTGACCATGAAGATCATCGTATAAATACTTTTATCATAGGTAATTTTGGTATGAACTACTTGGATAAAAGGAATCCAGTCTTAGCTTTTGTATGGTCATCATTTATGCCGGGGTTAGGGCATCTCTATAATCATAAGGCGATTTCATCCATATTTATCATCATCTGCTGTGTCATCTTTTTCTACTTTTCACATGCTTTAGAGGCTGTATCTCTACTATTTTTAGGTGAAATTAATGAGGCAACAGCGGTTTTAGATCCAGAGTGGTTTATGTTCCTACCATCTGTTTTTGGGTTTGCAATTTATGACTCTTACATAGATGTAGTGGAAAATAATAAACTATATCAACGTGTCCAACGTAAATACTTAAGGGAAAATTACCAGTCCAGCCAATTTCAAGTTCTAAAGGGACAAAAAGTGAAGTGATTATAAATGCAGTTGTTTGCTACATTTGATAGTAATGATTATCTTGAAATAGCAATTGCAGCAATTGAAAAAAAAGGGATAAGCAGAGAAAATATTTTTGCGGTTCCGCTTGATAATCGAACAGAGGATGTCAGACTTTTTGATACCTTACATCATTCAGACGGAACCACTCTTATTGATATTGGTGTGGCACTTGCTACGGCATTTTCTGTAATGGGTGCAAGCATCGGATTTAAACTATCATGGGGACCCATTTTTTGGGGGTTAATTGGTGCTGCCTTTGGGTTCATTGTAGGATTTGTGATTCGGTTATTTGTGGAGTTAGTTTATAAAAAGAAAAAAAGAACACAAAAAGGAAAAATCGCTGAAATCATCCTCATTATAGATTGTGAAGAATCGCAAGCAGCAAATGTGGAAAGTATCCTTTGGGATCACTTCGCACTAGGTGTTGCAAAAGTACGGAAGAATCCATAATACATAATGAAATAACAAATAAAGCAGACAGGTCTATAGTGTTAAAAGGCTAAGCCCAAGTGTAAGAGGGTCGAAGCCTTTTTTATTTTGATGCTAAATTTAGATAATGTTAATACTTTCTAGGCTAATAGGAATTCCAAAATTGTAGTTTGTGCTTTATACTTGGTTAGTATGTTGTAAAATGGGATAGAAATGGACTATGTCTATATTTTAATAATTTAAAATGAATCGTGATAACCGACACTTCTAATATAGATAGATAGCTTTAAAGAGGAGGAACAGCAATTGGCAGTAACTAAACCAGAAACGATGATTGTTGAAATAAAAAGCTTTGATGAAAAGGGTTCAGGTCGGGCAAACGTATGGCGTGAAAACGAGCTTGGCAATAAAAAAAAGCTAAAGCTCACCATCCCGCAAACCCTTATTGGTGAGCAGGTTCGTGTGACTGTGGATCAACCGGACCGCAAGCGAAGAAAAGCACAAGCCGAAGAAATTATAACATTGAATGAACAAAGACTTGCACCACCATGTCCTCATTTTGAAAAATGTGGTGGCTGTGTATGGCAGCACTGGGACTACCAAGGACAGCTCCAGTACAAAACGGATTATGTGAAGCGACAAGTTGAATCACAAGGTTTCAATCCAGATCTTGTCAAAGACACAATTGGCATGGATGAGCCTTGGCGTTACCGCAATAAAATGGAATTTACATTTTCACCAGAAGGTTCACTAGGTTTACATGAACAAGGGAATTTCCGAAAAATCATTTCTCTTGAAACCTGTCTCATCGCAGGTGAAAAAATGGTTGAAGGAGCGATGGAGGTAGCTGAATGGGCGAAGAACCATCAGTTATCAGGGTATAACAAGGATCAACATGAAGGACTTCTTCGCCATCTCATGGTGAGACAGTCCTTTGCAACAGGTGAAATTATGCTTGCCCTTTTTGCAACTGAAGGACCAGAGGGAAATCTTAAAGAAGCAGCCGATGATTTAGTAAAGCGCATCGAAGAAAAATTCCCTGAGGTAAAAAGCTTATTATGGCTTGAAAATACAGATTGGGCCGACCGCACTCAATCCGAAAAAACACATGTATTAGCGGGTCGTGATTTTATTTATGACGAAATGGACGGGTATCGTTTTCGTGTTTGGTTTGATACATTCTTCCAAACAAACCCAACACAGGCTCAGAAATTAGTCGAACTTGCTGTTGAAATGGGTGATCCGAAGAAAACAGAAAAAATGATTGATCTTTTCTGTGGAGTTGGAACATTCTCTCTTCCGTTTGCAAGTCGAGTTGAAAAACTTGCAGGAATTGAAATCGTTGAAAGCTCGATTGAATCTGCAAAAAGAAATGCAAGTGACAATGGTTTGACAAACACATATTTCTTAGCGAAGGATGCTAGAAAAGGTATTGATGAAGTGCTTGAGAGCTTCGGAAGACCAGAGTTGCTTTTACTTGACCCCCCACGCTCAGGAGCTGGCGGCAAAGTGATGAGAAGAATTGGTCGCTCTCAGCCTGAAAGAATCGTCTATGTTTCATGCAATCCAGAAACATTCGCAACTGATATTAAAGAACTCGAGCCATTTGGATATACATTAAAAGTCGTGCAACCAGTGGACCTCTTCCCGCATACCGTGCATGTGGAAGCTGTCGCGTTGCTTGTAAGAGAAGAAAATTAAGTGTTTTTCCCAGTAGGTTATAAAGCTTGCTTTAGCGCGCCTACTGATATATAGACGGAAAAATTCCGTTTAATTTGTAAATATTATTAATAAAGGCTTATATAGACGGAGAAATTCCGACTATTGACTCCAAAAACGTGAAAATGGGAGATTTTCCTTTGCATTACCGGAAAATCTCCTTTTATTTTCCCCGAAACAAGCTCCATTCTGCGTATAATCGGAAAACCTCCGTTAATTTTACTTTTCTGGTTACTCGATGAAATACAATTCGACTCAGTTTTTATTCCGAAAAATTGGTCCCACCTTCGGAACTTTTACTACAAAACCAATCCCCCTCATAAATATTTCAAAAGTAATAAATACTACAAGTATTACTTAGAATCATTGTCTGGAGGTCCTCATGTCAAAAAAACAGAGTTTATTAAGGAATGGAAATAAATCTTCCTTGATTGCGTCAATTGTGAACACGATTATTGCGATAATTAAAGGAGTTGCGTTTTTCTTCACGGGGAATGTTGCCATGTTTGCAGAAACCATGCACTCTCTAGGGGATGCAGCTAATCAATTTTTCGTTTACATCGGGAGTGCCTTAAGTAAGAAAATGCCGTCAGAAAAATATCCGAACGGCTTCGGTCGCCTTGTAAATCTTGTTTTACTCGGTGCTGTTATCATCGTTGGAATTATGAGTTATGAAACGATTAAAGAAGGATATCATCATATAAAACACCCAACTGAATCAACGGGGATCGCAATTAATCTTTCTGTTTTAGGGTTGGCGGTGATCTTGGAGTCATACGTTCTTTTTAAGGCTATGAAAGAAGTTCTACATGAAGCACATGTGGAAGCAAATGGATTTGCAGCCATTGGCAAAAGCTTTGCTAGTCTAGGGAAAGCCACACCTGCAACGAAGCTTGTGTTCATGGAGGATTTAGTAGCTACCATGGGTGGACTTATTGCCATTATTGGAATCTTGCTTTCATATTATGGAGGTTGGCATGCTGCAGAAGGAATTGCCTCTATTATCATTGGCCTAATGATGTTTTATGTTGTAGGCAAGGTATTTTTAGACAATGCAAAAGGTGTACTTGGTGAAACAGATGAAGAGTTAGAAAATAAAATCGCGGAGTTTATTTTTACAAATCCGGAAATCAAAGATATCCATACATTGTTTGCGATGAAGGAGGGGGAGGATTTCCATATTGAAATGAAGTTGGAAATTGACCCCAATCTTACAGTAAAAGAAGCATTTATAATAAAAGAGCGAATTGAAGAAAAAATCCAAGGAATAAAAGGAGTGACCGACGTTATCATTGAATTTGTGGAAGATGACGGCGTCAAGACATGGACGCAAGGACTTGTCACTCAGTAAGCTGTGAATAAAAACTAAGCAAATAATAAAAAAGGGCAATTTACCAAGTAAGTGGTAAATTGCCTTTTTTCATACAATTAATAACAAAAATTGCAAAATATTTGTAGAATTTATGATATTATTATTATCATAATCATAGTGAAAAGTGTCGGTTTATCTATTATTTTGAAAAACTTGAGGAGACTATATGATAGGATTTACTCAATTAAAAGGCAAACTGAATAGCGACATAATCCTATTACTAGCCCTGGTGGGTCTGGTGCTGTTTGCCTCTCATTTTAAATTATCACTTTTGTATGGGATTTCATTCACTTTTGCGAGTATATTTCTATTCTTAATACTTCGTATATTTGGCTATACTGCTGCAATTGTTACCGGGGTTATCGCAATTTTTTTTGCGCTCATTTTTTCAAGCAGTCCGTATTATTCGATCATTAGCTTGGCGGAAATCATGTTTGTCGGTGCGTTTTTCCTACGTGGAAGAAAAGCAAAAATGTTTTTCGTTGATGTGTTTTTTTGGATATTTATTGGAATGGTGCTGTTATTCTTTACCTATCGCGAATCTTTGACAGGGAGTGCCCTTTATTTTTTAATATGTAAAGATATTACGAACGGACTGTTCAATGTTTTAGTTGCAGACGTGTTATTAGCGTATTTTCCATTTTATAAATTGGTAAAAAATAACCGAATCAATAAAAATAATGTGTCCATTCATCAGTTCTTATCCCAAATCACAATTTTTACGATACTTGTTCCGTTTTTTATAAGTGTCATTACAAATGCAATAAATACCTTTGATCTAATTAAGAAGGATTTAAGTGCTGTAAGCGAAACGAGAGTTAATCGGATAGAAAATGAATTTCTTCAATTGGATAGTAGCAATGGTAAGATCGATGTGAAACAAATTGAGGATATCATTTGGAGTAATAAGAATAAAGAGAACGAAATAATTATTTTAGATCATGCGGATCATGTTATAGCATCTACTGCCTTGATGGACTTTGAACCTAAAAGGTATGAGATTCGGGAGATTTCACCAAGGCTTTATGAAGCTTTGCCAGTAGTTAACAAAGATGTTCAGCCGATTACAAGATGGATGGATGCCTTTTATTTTTATACGAGGGATACGGATTCATATCGAATCATGCTACAATTCCCAATTTCAGGGTATCAACAACAGCTCTTTAATACTTCGCTTGATCAGCTAACATACTTAATCATTCTTGCTGTGTCAGCTATTATATTTATAATGTTCATAAGCCGACTCCTTACGAACAACTTAAGGCAGCTTACAACAATCACGACAGGTTTACCGCAAAAGCTTCGCAGTTTGGAAAATATTGAGTGGCCTCAAAGCACTATTTCAGAACTGCGAGTTCTAAGTAAAAACCTAAAGAAGATGGCAGATAAGTTGAAGGAGCAATTCCAAGAAAGCATTGAGATGAACAATATTTTAAGGGAACAAACAGCGAGACTGAAGGAATCTGAGGACAAGCTCAATAAGCTAGCTTTTTATGATAGCTTGACTTATTTGCCTAATCGCTATTTTTTCCAAAACTACGTTAGAGAGCAAATCCGCAATTGCTTAGATAATAAGATCGCGATTATCTTCATTGATTTAAATCAATTCAAGCAAATCAATGATACATTAGGGCACGAAGCTGGGGATACACTTTTAAAGGCAACAGGGAATAAACTTAAGAATTTACAAAAAGAGAACAGACAGGTATTCCGACTTGGTGGGGACGAATTTGTTGTTGTTCATTCGGTTGAAAATAAGGAAGAAGTAAACGAAACGTTAGACATGATTGTTAAAGAATTTTCGTCCTATTTTACAATAGACTGCCAAGCACATTACATTACGGCTAGTGTCGGAGTAAGTATGTATCCAGAAGATGGAGAAGACTTAGATACTTTAGTGAAATATGCGGATATTGCCATGTATATCTCAAAAGAAAAGGGTGGCAACACCGTTCAGTTTTTCGATGAATCGATGAAAAATAAATTCCAGGAACGTTTAACGATTGAAAATTCCTTGCGGATAGCGGCCGATAAGGAAGGGTTTGAACAGTTTTATCAGCCAAAAACTTTTGCGGGTAAAATTACAGGTACAGAAGCCCTCATTCGTTGGAATGACCCTATATTAGGTGCAGTTTCCCCAGGGGTGTTTATTGAAGTGGCTGAGGAAATTGGTTTAATCTCACAAATTGACGAGTGGTCCCTTGCACAGGCATGTAGGCAAAATAAACAATGGCAGTTAGAAAATCTTTTACATGTTCCGATTTCTGTGAACCTATCGGCAAAGCATTTCCAACAAGATTATCTTGTTTCCATGGTCAAGAGGGCATTGGATGAATCCGGTTTAGAGCCAAAATATTTAAAACTTGAAATTACGGAAAGTGTGTTTATTTCAGAACAACAGCAAGTTGCTGATCGGATTCGAAGGCTAAAAGATCTGGGCGTTCAAATATCCATTGATGATTTTGGGAAAGGATACTCTTCTCTGTACCAATTATTGAAGCTTCCAATTGACGAAATTAAAATTGACAGAAAGTTTATTCAAAATATCGACAAAAATGAGAAAAAAGCCTTAATGGTCAAATCGATTTTTGATATAGCACACGGCCTTCACCTGAACGTTGTTGCAGAGGGTGTAGAAACTTGGGAAGAATGTGGAATGCTTGTGAATATGGGCTGTGATGAAATTCAAGGTTATTTATTTAGTCGTCCTAAAAGCAAGGAAGAAATGGTTGATTTTATCCACAATAATAAAACAGTGAAATTTGACGCAGCGGTTAAAGGGGAAATAGACTAATGGGAAAAGGAGGATCCGTCTTGGAATCCTCCTTTTGTGTATTGTCTAGTTCCAGGCGCCATCGGCTCTCTGGTCTAAGCCAATCGCTTCGGAAGGTAAAATGCACCTTCTGTCAGCGCTCGACCTATGCTTGTACTTGCACAGGAAGTGCTGACATCTACGTTTGCCACAGGACGTGGCAGTAGTTAGTCGATGTTCCAATTCAAGGCGCCTTGCGATTTTCTTATAATGTAATATTTACATCTCCGTCTTCACTGATTTCAACGGTCGTGTAGCTTTCGAATGTTGACATTTCAGTGATGTCGCGATCTGCTTCACTTGCAAAGCTCTCCATATATCTTTGATACGTTTCCGGATCTTTAACGATGTGATAATAATAGGTCATCTTTCCGTCGTTATCACTGTGTGTCCGTAAGAAAAACCTGTCTTGAAATTCGTTCTTAAACCATTCTCTTGCTTCCATATGATTCGAAAAATCCGGCATATTTTCATAAATAGATGTTATATCAATATTCATGCTGATTCACCCCTCATGAGATTTACGGATGTGATTAGTATGTCCATCTATTTGCCACACATCCATTTACACTAAAATCTATGCCCCCGTTTTTAAGTTGTTTTCAACTCTTATATTCTTATCAAAGTCGTCTCTTTCAATTAACATGGAAACAAGGATACTCCCGATAATTGCCCATAAGGGCGCACCAATGTTAAAGAAGTTCACACCTGACATTCCAATGACCAACGCGAAAAAGGTCCCCATTTGAAATTTTGTATCTGAAAAAGCTATCTTCAAGGAACTTAAAAGAACACCAATCATTGCTAAACCTGCTATCGTACTCATAATAACAGCAGGCATTGTAACAACAAATGGAACCACAAAAGCTGCAAACACACCGAAGCTTGCAAATAACACCCCATTTAAAGCCGAAGCGGCATACCGACCTTCTTCTTTGCCTGATTCGTCAGAAGCACAAATTGCTGTCATTGGTCCGGCAGTATTAATCGCATGAGCCCCGAAAAACGAAGCGAAGAATCCCAATATTGCTCCAAACACAGCCATCGCACTACTAGGTGGTTTAAATCCTTGCGCCATCAAGATTCCGGTAGTTTGTGCATTCTCTGTACAGATAATTAAAATGGCAAGTGGTATCGAAAGGGAGATTATAGCATTAACACTGAAGGTTGGTATTTCTAGTTGGGGTAGCACAAACGAACCTTGGACATTTGAAAAGTCAAATTCATTCATGACAACGGCAAGAAGAACGGAGACAACTAATGCCGATAACACGGGCGGTACTTTTTTTATAAATCGTGAGGAAAATAGATAAACTATGATGGCAGATCCTGCTAAAAGGGGTGAAACCTCAACAGATGTAATCATCTCAATCGCAAATCGCATCATGACACCAACAATCATTCCCATAACGATGGGAACGGGTATCCAATTCATCACTTTATCAATTAACCCGGTTGCACCAAGTACAAGGACAATGAGATTTGCGACAAGATAGGCACCAATTGCTTCCGGTAATGAAAAATGTGACAAAGCACCCGCAACCAACACGGCACCGGCGATGGAATAAGCCCCAGCGATCGGTTGCTTATATTTCAAGGATAAAAATAGCCCCAATAATCCCCCAAAGAAATACACGGCAAATAACCAGCTGATTGTTTGCTCATGGGTTAACCCACCGCTTGATGCACCTCCGATTATAATAAGTGCAGGACCTGTGCATCCGAATATTGCTGCTACAACACCGGAACTAATTGTATTGATATTGAGATTTTCATATAGATCCTTAAAACCCCCATTACCTTTCATTGGAACCTCCTTAATTATTCAAAATTTCCACGTTTTTAATAGAGCATATGTATTTACCTCCATAATAACACAGACTTTAATTAAAAATTACGTATTTTTTACGAACGTCTAAAAAACCTCCAAAAAGATAGAAAGAAAGAGCATTTAAGAGAAAGAGTGTAATTTTCCCAATAAAACGAAGGAAACGCATATTTGATAATTTAAAAAAGATTCAGTATATTTGTAATTAATTACGAAAGTTTTAAAAACGTAATACATAATATTAGGAGGTAATGAAGAATGACGATTACAGTAAACGAAACAAAAACATTAACAGTTAAGAAAGCGAACGGGATTGCTGAAGTTCACATCCATGTAAACAAAACAAACTCATATGACCTTGATTATTACAAAGAATTAAATGCTGCGATTGACGACATTCGTTTTGACAATGACATTAAAGTAGCTGTGCTAATGAGTGATATGCCAAAATTCTTCTCAGCCGGAGCTAACATCAATTTTTTAAAATCTGCAGAGCCGCGCTTTAAAACACAATTCTGCTTATTCTGTAACGAAACTTTAGATAAAATTGCACGCTCTCCACAAATTTGGATTGCCTGCTTAGAGGGGCATACTGTTGGTGGTGGATTAGAAATGGCTTTAGCTTGTGACCTTCGTTTCATGGGAGATCAAGCAGGAAAGATCGGACTTCCAGAGGTTTCTTTAGGTGTATTAGCTGGAACAGGTGGAACTCAACGTCTTGCACGCCAAGTGGGACATTCTAAAGCACTTGATTTGAACATTACTGGCGAAACATTAACGCCACAAGAAGCATTAGATATTAATCTAGTAGATCGTATCTATCCACAAGAAGAAACTAGAGCGAAAACATTAGAATATGCTGAGAAGATTGCGAACAGCGCAACTTATGCTACTTCAAACATTAAGCTTTCAATCATGAACGGTAAAGAAATGCCACTTAATGTAGCCATTCGTTACGAAGGTGAGCTTCAAAATCTATTATTCCGTTCAGAGGATGCTCAGGAAGGCTTAAGCGCGTTTATTGAAAAGCGTGAAGCAAACTGGAGTGGGAAATAAACTGATACCAAAATATATTTCGTAAGGCTCGGTGAAATTTTCCGGGCCTTTTTCAACACTGGGAGGATTGAATGTGAGATCAAATGAATTTCAAGTTATTGTTAACTGGGGAGATACAGATAAAGCGGGTATCGTGTACTACCCAAATTATTTCAAATGGTTCGATATCGCGGGACATCAATTTTTTAGAAGTTGTGGATTAGCACCAAACACATTAGAAGACGAACGACAAATTATCCTGCCAATGCTTGATGCAAGATGTAGCTTTGAAAAGACTTTATTATATGATGATATTATTACGATTCGAACAAAGGTTGAAGAAATTAATACAAAAACAATCAAGCTACGGCATGAGGTATATAGAGGAGAAACAAGAACTGGACAGGGGTATGAGATACGTGGATGGGTAAAACAAACACCAAATGAAATTAAAGCGGTTCCAATACCTGAGGACGTACGATCCATTCTACAAGAAGACCTCCACACAAATGAAACAGGGAAAAGACCACTTTTTAATGCATAATTTTCAAATTCCTCTATAATTAAAGTTAACAATATCGAAATATAACAAAAATAGTAAGCGTGGTGACTTCGATGAAGCCTAGATCCTTAATGTTTACATTATATGGTGAATATATTAAATATTATGGGGGAGAAATTTGGGTTGGTAGTTTGATTGAACTAATGAAGCCGTTTGGGGTATCCGAATCGTCTGTAAGGGGCGCGATATTTCGAATGGTCCAAAATAACTTGCTGGAAGTCCGAAAAGTAGGGAAGAAAAGCTATTATTACGCAACTGCCCAAGGTCGCGTAGATGAAGGGGTTAGCAGGGTTTATGCTACTCAAAATCACCTATGGGATCAAAAGTGGCGAATCCTTACCTATTCGTTTCCTGAAGAAAAGCGCGAGATCCGTAATAAAATCCGTAAAGAATTGATTTGGACAGGATTTGGAAATCTCACAAATAGTACACTCGTGACTCCTAATCCTGTTGAGGATCAAGTAAAAGAGATGATCAAGGTATACGGAATTGAAGAATATGCATTTTTATTCACATCATCTTCAATTGTAACGCATGACAATCAAAGCATTATCGATATCGGATGGGATCTAAATATGGTGAGGGATGAATATCAAACATTTATTGATAAGTTCACACCAATATTTGAAGAATTGCGAGAAAAAGCGTTAAATAACACATTGAAGGATGAGGAATGTTTTATTGAACGAACTGTACTTGTGCATCAGTACCGGAAATTCCTTTTTCAGGACCCAGGTTTTCCAAGGGATTTGCTACCTGAGGGATGGATTGGCATAAAGGCACGAGAACTTTTCTGGAATATTCATCAGCTATTATCAATCCCCTCAATCCGCTACTTTGAGTCCGTTTTTGAGGGAGTTCCCGATCGGGAAATTAATATTGAACGTGATAAAGCAATTAATCCTTTTGGAGAGATCTACATTTAAGAGGTGAGCCATGAATATTGAAGAAATTGAATTTGGTGGCTATCGGATAGGGATTCCAGTTCCGTTTCCGATGAAGTATGTCTATTGTTATCTTTTTAAACAGAATGATGGTTATGTCATGATCGATGTAGGATTGAATTATCGGGCAGCGCGGGATGCGTGGCAGGAGGTTTTTGATCATCTTGGAATCACCCCTAGAGATATTCATACAATCTATTTAACCCATTTTCATCCAGACCACTCTGGTCTATCTGGCTGGATGCAAGAGCAAACCGGTGCTGACCTATATATGCATGAAGTAGATGCTGCAATGATTGGGCGTGTTTGGGGTGAAGGTAGTGAGCAGGTTGCGAGAATGAAAGAAATGGTGTTGCAGCATGGGGTTCCAGATGAATTGGCAGATGGAATTACGGAGCATATGGAGAAGCTAGGGCAGAATGTGCTCCCATTACCTGTTCCAAAACCAATCGGTAATAGCATTGAGTTTGGTGAAAAACAATGGAAGGTCATTCATACTCCAGGGCATAGTGAAGGTCATGTTTGCTTTTATCAAGAAGAAGAAGGCATCTTAATTGGCGGCGATCATATTCTTGAAAAAATCACACCGAATATTAGTGTTTGGTCAGGT
This sequence comes from Bacillus sp. JJ1521, assembly GCF_036965165.1. Classification (NCBI taxonomy): domain Bacteria; kingdom Bacillati; phylum Bacillota; class Bacilli; order Caryophanales; family Bacillaceae; genus Bacillus; species Bacillus sp. JJ1521. The sequence continues at coordinate 22,343 of NZ_JBALOX010000206.1, forward strand.
GCCAGCCAGCACCCATTACATGAATTTATTGACTCTTTGCGTAAAGTTAAAAAATATCTGATTAAGAAGATATACTCTGCCCATCATTCGCCGGTTCTTAATGCAAGTGAACGAATTGACGAGCTCATTCAGCATCATGACGAGCGGCTTGCTTATATTGAAAGTTTAGCAGACTATAAGACGACGTATGAAATTGCGAAGGTATTGTTTTCTCACAGGGAGCTCAATCCACATCAATGGCGCTTTGCAATCGCAGAAACAATTGCTCACTTAAACTTTTTAGAACGTGAGGGACGGATTGAAAAACTAGATCGAGATCCGATTGTCTATATAAAAAATTAATAAACTATCAATCTAAAAAACACATGAATCAATCA
>NZ_JBALOX010000206.1:22746-29476 GCF_036965165.1 Bacillus sp. JJ1521
ACGTTTAAAAAACAACATAAACATGTTGACAAAGAATTTAAAATATTCTATATTACTAAATATAAACGGTAGATAAAAAAACGTAATACAAAGAGGTGTTCATTGATGAGTATAAAGGAAGCTGAGGTATTACTGGAAAAGGTACAAAATGGTTTTATAGTTGAGCGCTTGGAGGATATGAATGATGAATATTTGAAAGCATTGAAACAAACACTGGCGATTGTTGGAGATACAGAACTTCTTAGCGTACCACCATTATTAACAGTCTACGATCAAGCCCCAAACTTAAACTATAAAATCACCGCTCTAGCAGTTATACAAGATGAAATCGGTCATGCTCATATCGCATACCGCTTACTGGAAGATCTCGGTGAGGATATTGATGAAATGCTTTACCGTAGACCAGCGAACCGATGGAAAAATCCATATGCCTTTGATTTTAAATTAGACAACTGGGTTGAATTAGGAGTCTTTAACGGATTGTTTGACCGTTCTGGATATACGCTTTTGGGTGATGCGTATGAACATACTTCCTATGGACCTTGGAAACGTGCACTTGTAAAGGTCGATAAGGAAGAATTATTTCACCTTCGTAATGGTGAAATCATTATGAAAAATGCGATGAAGAAGCCAGAAACAGCAAAGCAGGTACAGGACGCAGTTGATTGGATGTTCTTAATGGCACTTGAGTTCTTCGGTGTTGCGGATAATCTTAAGAGCCGTTCAGCACAATTGGATTATCGATTAAAAGGAAGAACTAATGATGAACTAAGACAAAAGTGGTTATCAACAGCTGTTCCATTCTGTGAATCTATTGGAGTCAAGGTTCCAGCCCATTTCGATGAAGAACAAGGTAAATACGTTATTGATGTTCCATTCCCTTGTAAATTTGATGCTGAAAACAAAAAGTGGTTAACAGACCAACCCGATACATGGGAAGGGGCCATTGAACGCTTTAAGCAAAGAGGACCTCAAAATAAAGAGTTTGTTACTCGAATCCAAAAGGGAGTTTGGGAGTTAGAAGAAATGAGAGCAGAGGAGGCATAAAGCATGAGTGGAATAACCCAAAACGAAAAATCAACAACTAGGTATTGGGATGCCCTTAAGGAAGTGATGGATCCGGAGTTTCCAATTAGTGTTGTGGATATGGGATTAATTTATAACATCACAGAAAATGAAAGCGGTTTAGAGGTTGAAATGACCTATACCTCCACTGGATGTGCTTGTATGCAGTGGATTGAAAATGATATAAAAGAACGTTTGTTAAAAGAAGAAGAGGTAGAAGACGTTAAGATCCAGGTTGTATGGGATCCACCTTGGACAACAGCAAACCTAAGTGAAGAAGGAAAGAACAAATTAAAGCACTGGGGGGTAAGTTCATGACAGTAGAGGACGCAATTAAGCATGATTACCTTCTTCTTACTCGAATCAATCGTGGGGATGAACTTATTCATGTGGGAACATTTAAAGCTGTTAATGATGAATTGGCAAGAATCTATGCGCAGCATATTTACGATGAAGAAGATTGGGTTGAAATGCACGTGGTGAAAAAAGATGCGCTTGTTTGCGTTCGAAGCCCAGAACCATTATTTGCAAAGGAGTGAGGATGTTGACTAAGGAACATATTTCGTTAATAGAACTAGGCGAAACGATTGCCGATAATAAATTTATTTTAGGTGACCGATTAGTCGAAATCGGCATCAGTGGCCCCACATTGGAAGGAACACTTTCATCCATTGCAATGGCTCAGCAGGAACTAGGTCATTCAAGACTTTTATATCGCTGGGTATCTGACCTAACAGGTGTGAAGGCGGAAGTTAAGGCCCAAACAGGCAAGGCATTTCAACAGAATGTGGAAATTGGGAACTGGGTTGAACTCATTGCAGGATTATACGTAACAAATGTTGCAGTTGATTTAGTCATGAAAGCAATGATTGATGCAAATAACCCGAATGTGAACCCACCTTTTACAAAAATGCTAAAGGAGCAGCAGGAGCATCTCATCTACTCACAGAGCTGGTGTGAACAGCTTTTACTTGATAAAGGTTCTATTCCGAGAAGATGCCTTGATGCAATTTCAAATACGGCTCGGGAAGCAAAGGAATGGTTAATCGGGGTAGAAAATGATATGTATTTCGTCACAGAAAACATCATTCCAAAGAATGCGAGATTAGTAGAACAATTTGATGAAACGATTCAAGAAATCTCAAGGGAAATGGCGAAACAAAATGTCGTCTAACAAAGAGAATGTACAGTGTTCATTTTGTTCATCTAATGATGTGAAGAAGATTTCATCCTTTGGTACAGCCCAACTAGTCAGGCAATACTATTGTAATGAATGTAGAAGTGTATTCGAATATATTCGATGGCAAAAGGAAGATGCGGCTAAGTAGAAGGGATCGAATAGTATGCAAATTAACAAAGTTGGTGTGATTGGTTCAGGAACCATGGGGGCAGGGATCGCTCAGTTAATCGTACAAAATGGATACCCTGTTGTTCTCTTTGATATTGATGAAGAAACGGTTTCTCGTGCGAAAGAATCAATAGAATCAAAGCTTGATAGATTAGTTGTAAAAGAAAAAATGAGCCTTTTAACCGCAGAACAAGCGAAAAGGGATTTGAGTACCACAACGGATATGATCTCATTTGCCGACTGCCAATTGGTAATTGAGGCAGCGCCTGAAAAGCTAGAAATCAAACGGTCTATTTTTTCACAACTGGAAAAAATCTGTACGAAAGTTTCGATTTTGGCGTCGAATACTTCCTCACTTTCGATTACAGAAATCTCTGGTCAAAGCGCCAATCCAGAACGAATCGCCGGACTTCACTTTTTTAACCCGGCCCCAATTATGCCACTTGTAGAAGTGGTAAAGGGCTTAAAAACAGCTTCCTCAACTGTTGAAACCCTTGTTCAATTTGCTAAAACCATTCAAAAGAGTCCAGTTATGTGTAAGGATACACCAGGTTTTATCGTGAACCGGGTGGCACGACCATTTTACAATGAAGCTTTACGAATTATGAATGACAAGATTGCATCGGTTGAACAAATCGATCGTATTATGAAACGCGCTGGGAATTTTAAAATGGGTCCTTTCGAATTACAGGATTTAATCGGAATTGATATCAATTTCGCCACTACCAAATCAGTGTATGAAGGATTTCATGGAGAAAGTAGATTCCGTCCTCATTACTTCCAAGAGCGTATGGTTCAATCGGGTAGCTTGGGTAGAAAAACAAAAGGAGGGTTCTTCGAATATGACAACTAAAAACATCGTCATTGTAGGAGATAATTTACTCTCAAAAGAACTCTCCAATTCTTTTCAAGGAAAGGCTGGAGTTCATGTAGTTGATTCCAACCTAGGAATTGCGCAAGTCGATGTTGTGATTGAAACGACTAACCTTGATAAGGAAGAAAAGAAACATAGAATCCAAGAAATTGAAGCAAGTGTTTCGCCTACTACTTTAATTCTATCGACTACTCTTGGTGTAACAGCGACAGAGATTGCTTCATGGCTGACCCACCCTGAAAGAGTAGTAGGGTTTGGGACATTTGCCAATTTTAAAGAAGGCAGCTTAATCGAAGTGGCATTGCCGTTACAAGCAGAGCCAAGGTATGCGCAGGCTGCTGCAGACGTTTTTTCATTGATTGATCAAGACATTGAAATTGTTGAGGATGAAGTAGGATTTGTATTCCCAAGGATTTTATCAATGATTGTCAATGAAGCGGCCTATGCACTAACGGAGCAAGCAGCTGAGGCGGATGCAATTGATGTTGCGATGAAAAAAGGTACCAATTATCCTAAGGGTCCGCTTGAGTGGGCTCAGGAAATCGGGCTTGATGACATATACGCCGTATTAAGTGGTTTATATCGTGAATTGGGAGAAGAGCGTTACCGACCGGCTCCACTTATCCGGAAGCTCGTGTATGCGGGGTGGATTGGTGGAGAAACCGATAAATGCTTTTACCATTATCAAAACCGTAAGAAGGAGCTTTCAGTATGAGAGAAGCTGTCATAATAGATGCTGTTCGGACACCGATTGGGAAACTGAATGGTTCACTCACAAGTGTACGACCAGATGATCTTGCGGGTCATGTGATAAAACAGCTAATGGCTAGGGTAGATCTTGATTCGTCATTAATTGAAGATGTGTTGTTCGGTTGTGCGAATCAAGCAGGTGAGGATAATCGAAACGTTGCAAGAATGGGATTGTTATTAGCGGGTTTGCCTGTTTCGATTCCAGGAGTAACAGTAAATCGCCTTTGTGGATCTGGATTAGAGGCGGTCAATCAGGCTTCTGCAGCGATTAAGTCAGGTTTAGGGGATGTCTTTATTGCTGGTGGAACGGAAAGTATGACCCGTGCGCCGTACGTGATGATGAAACCACAAGTGGCAAATGCGAGAGGGAACCAAACCTTACATGACACTATGCTCGGCTGGAGACTTGTAAATCCAGTAATGAATGATATGTATCCTCCGATTAGTCTAGGAGAAACAGCTGAAAATGTTGCTGAAAAATATGGGGTTTCAAGAGCAGAGCAGGATGAACTTGCGCTTGCAAGTCAAGAAAGGTGCGCAGCGGCGATTAAAAGTGGAAGATTCAATGATGAGATTGTACCGATTGAAATTCCGCAAAGAAAAGGAGCACCTCTCCTTTTCAAGGAAGATGAACATGCTCGTCCTGAAACGACTTTGGAAACATTGTCGAAATTAAAACCTGTTTTCCGAAAGAATGGGACTGTAACAGCGGGAAATTCATCAGGGATTAATGATGGTTCTAGCGCCATTCTTGTAATGGAAAAAGAGCTTGCAGAAAGGCTTGGATTAAAGCCAATTGCGAGAGTCGTAACATCGGCTGTAAGTGGAGTCCATCCAGATTATATGGGAATTGGTCCGGTTCCGGCAACAAGAAAAGCATTGCAAAGAGCCGGTTTAACCGTTAACGATCTTGATTTAATCGAAATTAACGAAGCATTTGCGGCACAGTCTGTTGCCTGCATTAAAGAACTAGAACTTGATATGGACAAAGTGAACGTCAATGGTGGTGCAATTGCATTAGGACATCCGCTTGGGTGTAGCGGTTCACGAATTGTGACAACACTTGTTCATGAGATGCAAAAACGTGATGTGCGTTATGGTTTGGCAACCATGTGCATCGGCGTTGGTCAAGGAATCGCAACGATTATCGAGAAAATGTAAGGAGTGAAACAACATCTATGGTGCATTTAAAAGAAACGTACCAACTCTTAATTAATGGAGAATACTCAAATAGCAGCAATCATGAATTTTTTGAAACCTATAACCCTGCAACTGGTGAAGTTTTAGCAAGAGTGGCAAAGGCAACGAAGGTAGATGTAGATCGAGCTGTTGACGCAGCTAGAAATGCATTTGAAAATGGCAAGTGGCCGAAACTGCCTCAAGCAAGAAGAGCAAGGGTTCTTAATAAAATTGCAGAAATCATGCGTGAACGCTTCAATGACCTCGTTGAAGCAGAAGTATTAAATAGTGGAAAAACAGTCGCTGCTGCAAAAGGACAAATTGGTCAGGCAATTGAAGACTTTGAATTTTATGCGGGAGCCATCACCACCTTTGGCGGACGTACAAACCCGGTTCCAAATGGTTTTTTTAACTACACAGTTAAAGAACCAGTTGGGGTTTGCGCACAAATCATTCCATGGAATTACCCGTTAATGATGGCTGCTTGGAAAATCGCACCTGCAATAGCAGCTGGATGTCCAGTAATACTAAAGCCTGCATCACATACACCGATTACCGCTTATATGCTCGCAGATATTTGTCATGAGGCAGGAGTTCCAGCAGGTGTCGTGAATGTTATCACGGGAAGTGGTTCGGTAATTGGTCCATACTTAACGACTCATCCAGGTGTCGACAAGGTTGCCTTTACAGGTGAAACGGAAACTGGAAAAGACATTATGGCGAAAGCTTCGACAACCTTAAAGCGTGTTACTTTAGAGCTCGGAGGAAAATCTCCTAATATCGTCTTTGATGATGCGGATATTGATGGTGCGGTTGTAGGTTCTATCTATGGTATCTTCTATAACACGGGTCAATCCTGTGAAGCTCGTTCAAGGTTATTTGTACATGAAAATATTTACGATGAGTTTGTCGAAAAGTTTGTTGAAAAGGCTAAAAAACTGAAGGTCGGCGATCCATTCGATAAGGAAACCCATATGGGAGCCCTGATTTCAAAAGAACATGAAGAAGTTGTTGATGGTTATGTAAAGCTTGCTATTGAAGAGGGCGGAGAAATTCTTTATGGAGGAAAAAGACCAGAAGGTGGCGAATTTGATAAAGGTTACTGGTATTTACCAACCGTTATCGGAAATGTAACGAATGATATGCGAATTGCTCAAGAAGAAGTCTTCGGTCCAGTCGTTGTTATCATGAAATTTAAAGATGAAAATGAAGTGCTCAAGCAATCCAATGATTCTATTTTTGGACTTGGTTCAGCTGTTTGGACGAAAGATCATGGTAAAGCACATCGAATAGCAGAAGGTCTTCGTGCAGGTATCGTAATGGTAAACTGTCCAATTTCAGCATTCCCTGGAACACCGTTTGGTGGCTACAAACAATCAGGGTTTGGAAGAGAATTAAGTGTTGAAACACTTGACCTTTATACTGAAACAAAGAGTGTTGTCTCTTATAATGGTGAACGTCCACTAAATATTTTCAGAATATAATTTATTTAAATAATTTTCATTATACTAAAT
>NZ_JBALOX010000207.1:0-6764 GCF_036965165.1 Bacillus sp. JJ1521
GTAGGGACAGCACTAACAGCAGTAATCGGTGCACTTGTGTGGGGAGAGGTTTTTAGCGCTCTTAAACTAGCTGGTATTATCTTAATAATCGGTGGCGTGATTTTATTAAACTCTTCAAAAAGCGAAGAAATAGAGAATCCGAAAGCAAAGGCGCTATGAAAAAAGCGCCATTCCCCCTATAATGAAAGGGAATACATAGTAAGGGGGAGTAGGAAATGGTTGGAGAATGGGAAAATGCAGAACCAGGCGTAAAACGAAAAATATTCCCACCGGGTGAATCGGTGATGATGATGGAAGTTCATTTTGAAAAAGGTGCAGAAGGCTATCAACACAGCCATCCACATGAGCAATTTACTTACGTGATGAAGGGTAGTTTCCTATTCACAATCGAAGGGGAACAAACGACAGTATCCCAAGGAGAAACGATTTTTATCCCGGGAAACCATAAACATGGTGTCGTAGCGTTAGAGGAAGGTATTTTACTAGATACCTTTACACCGCTTCGTGAAGATCTTTTGAATAGATAACCTTTGAATCCTCTTGCTTGCAGGGGGATTTTTTTTGCCTTCAAATGGTATAATGTGTACTAACACTAATGAATTGAGGTTGGTTCCATGTGGGAGAAAACAGTGCATGTACAGCCGCCATATAATTTCGATCGCGTCCTAGACCGGCTATCCATAAATCCGCTTAACGATTTGAATAAAAATGAACGCTCGGTAAAGGTGCCCTTTTATATTAAAGATGAACCAGTAGTTGTCACAGTAAAAGCAACAGGGACAACGGAGGAGCCAACTTTTATAGTAACTGGCACCGAAAAAGATTCAATGGAAAATGCGCTGGAACATGTTTCTCACATTTTTCAATGGGATGTACAGTTGGTTAGCATCCAAGACCATTATTTACAAACAGATCTTAGGGATATTTTCATAGAACATCGTGGAACTCCATTGGTCTTAGACTTTGATCCATATTTTAGCTTGATGAAGTGCATCATCCATCAGCAGCTAAATATGACATTTGCCCATACACTTACATCAAGGTTTGTGACTACATTCGGCCAAGAAATTGAGGGAACGTGGATCCATCCTCGACCTGAAAAAATAGCCGAGTTGTCCGTTGCGGACCTAAGGGAATTACAATTCAGTGGTAGGAAGGCGGAATATGTCATTGATACGTCAAAACTGATTGCAGCAGGAGAACTAAATCTCCCGGATCTTCAATCGAAAACCGATGAAGAGATTATGGACACTCTAGTAAAAATCAGAGGAATTGGAAAATGGACCGCGGAAAATTATCTGTTATTCGCATTAGGACGGCCAAATCTCTTCCCGATGGCAGATATCGGAATCCAAAATGCCATCAAAAAATTATACAATCACGAGAAAAAGCCAACCTATGAAGAGATGGAAGAATACAGCAAGCCATGGGAGCCATATTTAAGCTATGCCTCCTTGTATTTATGGCGAAGCATTGAATAGAAAGTTGTGTGTATGATGAAACAGCAAAAAGAAAACCAAGCAAAATTACAGGTGGGACAAACCTTTCCCCTTACAATAAAAAGACTCGGAATTAACGGAGAAGGTGTCGGCTATTTTAAAAGGCAGGTCGTCTTTGTACCTGGTGCGCTACCTGGTGAAGAGGTAGTCGTCGAAGCTACAAAGGTTCATCCGAAATTTTCTGAAGGTAGGGTTAAAAAAATCCGCAAAAAATCAGAGCATCGGGTAAAACCACCATGTCCTATCTACGATTTATGTGGAGGATGCCAGCTTCAGCATTTGGACTATCGTCAGCAATTAAAAGAAAAGCGGGACATTGTTGTCCAAGCCTTTGAACGCTATAGTAAAACACCTATTGAAAAACTCAATATTAAAGAAACGATTGGCATGGAAAACCCGTGGAGTTATAGGAACAAAAGTCAGTTCCAGGTCGGACTTGATAAACAAAAAGTGATAGCGGGACTTTACGGACTCAACTCTCACAAACTAATCGATATTGCCGACTGCATGATTCAGCATCCAGCAACAAGCAAGGTCACCCAAACAGTAAAAATGATCCTTCAAGACTTAAAAATATCAATTTACAATGAGCGAAATCGAAAAGGACTCGTCCGCACCATCGTCACAAGAGTCGGCGTCCAGTCGGGAGAGGTTCAGCTCGTCTTAATTACAGCCGAAAAAGAAATCCCGCGAAAAAGCTTATTAATAGAGGAGATTTCGAAACGATTACCTGAAGTGAAATCGATCATCCAAAATATCAATGGTCAAAAGACATCACTCATTTTTGGAGACGAATCGATTCATTTGCACGGAAGTGAAGTCATTCAAGAAACACTCGGAGACCTTTCATTCGAGTTGTCTGCTCGTGCTTTCTTCCAGCTGAACCCAGAGCAAACCGTTAAATTATACGACGAAGTAAAAAAGGCTGCCCAATTAACAGGCAAGGAAAAAATCGTCGATGCCTATTGTGGTGTCGGAACAATCGGACTATGGCTCGCAGACGGTGCAGCCGAAATCCGCGGAATCGAAATCATCCCAGAAGCCATCGAAGACGCAAGAAAAAATGCCAAAAAACATGGTTTTGAGAATGCTACCTATGCCGTAGGAAAGGCAGAAAAGCTCCTACCAAAATGGGTAAAAGAAGGCTGGCGCCCTGACGTCATCGTCGTCGACCCGCCACGCACCGGCTGTGACGACCAATTCTTACAATCTGTGTTAAAAGTAAAACCGAAGAAGATGGTGTATGTATCATGTAATCCATCGACTTTGGCGAAGGATATTCAAGTGTTGTCGAAGCTTTATCGGGTTGAGTATGTGCAGCCGGTGGATATGTTTCCTCATACTGCGCATGTGGAGTGTATCTCGCAACTCATTTTAAAGAAAGGTGACTAACCCATTAAACTGTACCCTTTGTAAAGAACATTAAAAAAGGTTTTGCAACTTGGAGAAGATGATTTCTGTATTCAACGGGAGTCATCTTCTTTAAATTCCATTGATACCTAAAATTATTTTGATAAGTCATATAACTTCTAATTTCCTTTTTAAGTTCATCTAAAGAACTACATGTCTTTATATTTGCTTCATCCTCAAAATTACCAAAAAATGCTTCTCGTGGTGTATTATCCTAACAGTTTCCCCTTCTTAACATCAACTGCCCTATCCTTAGTTGTTTTACTTGTTTTTGAAAAATAGGATTAGTGTAATGGCACCCCTGAATCGAATGAATAAATGCCCCTTTTGCAAACTCAATTTTCTATTATTTTTTCACTTTACAAATGTATCATTAGCTAAATCCAATGTTAGTTTATCAGATACATAATAGGCCACTATTTCATTCGTTGACCCGTCTGAAATAGTCGATAAATAAGCCCTTTTATTCTTTCCATAATAAAGATGCCTGCAAGCCGCACTTTACCTGGAATATCTTGTTTGAAATCTCTGTCTAGTAAATTCGGCAATACGGAATGCCCTGAGTAGCCTCTAATATTTTCTTATAAGGATTGGCATTTCTAATAGGACATACAATATTATATTTCTTCATAATTCTTCGTATTAGCTTTAGAATATATGTAATATTAAACTGCTTTTCTAATGTCACTTTAATCTGTCGAGCACCTATATTCCGGCGTTTATAATGAAATGCCTTTAAATATTATCTTTTTAGAACCAGATCTTTTTTCTCCAGTAGATTCCTACTTTCTTGTGCTTCTACTGGGAAATATTTATAGTAACCTAATCGTGAAACCCCTGAAAGTTCACACAAATAATCTTACCATATTTTTAAGTTCGAACTCTTCAATCACTGAGTAAATTAAAGGAAACTTCTGTTCAGCAGAAATCTTTACTTGTTTATCTTCACTCCCTTTTCAATCATGACAAATTTTTTTAACAACTCATTCTCGCACAAAGAAGATGAATCTTGGTCCCTAACTTTGCATTTTGTTCTTCTAGTGAAAGTTTTTTTTCAGACGGTCTCCCAGAATTAGTCGTACGTGTATCTTGAAGCCCCAAAACCCTAGATTCTATAAACGCTTTTCTTCATCTATAGGTAGACGCTTGTTACTCATGATGCAAGTCCTCTGTCTCTTAAGTGCTTGATTGCGTTCTCTGTATTGTTACGGATTTTTAGTAAAGGTACATATGCTTGTCCATTCTTTTGGTGTAATGGAACTAATTATATTTATTTAGATGTTCTAACTAGTTCTACTAAAGAAGAAATAATATATGGAAAACATAGAAAGCATTGAGAAAAGATTATGGTAACCACCAGAATGGATAACCATGTCCTGCGCTTTTCGCTTGTTATTACTTTCTTATAGAGTTGAATTGAATAACGGTTATTCATAAATAAAATATTGTGATTGGATTATTGTTTTTGAGATAGAATAATTTTGTTTCTCGGAAATAATTGGTAGAATAAAAAAGAGAGTTGTCGAAATGTGATGAATAAAAATTTAATGATAGAAAATATATACTTATTATAATCTTATAGATAAGGGTGAAAGTAACTCATGAGAACTGAGGGAAGAAATCTTGCAAATCCAAACATTACTGCTCAAGAAAGATTAATAAAATCTTATGCTTATAAAGAAGGGAGAGAAGCATGTGTTTTTATATCCCATGTATCTGATAACAAATCTGCTGCAATTGCCATAGGTGAGTATATTAGAAAGTCTGGTATAGATATTTATCTGGATATTTATGATGATGACTTACAAAGAGGTGTTGTTGGAGGTGACGATAACTCTATTACGAGGAGTATAGAAAAAGGGATTGATAACTCAACAGAACTGCTTTGTATAGTATCCGAAACTACTAAAAGATCTTGGTGGGTCCCTTATGAGATTGGATATGGTAAAAAGGCAGCAAACTCAATTTCAACACTATTATTGAAAGATGTAAAAGATATTCCATCTTATTTAAAGATATCTAACTTAATAAAAGGAATAAAAGGCTTGAATGAATATCTAACTTATTTAGCAGACAAAGAAAAGAAGGCATATTTCGAGAAATCTTTACCTAATATACAATCCCATATAAGTTCCGTACATCCCTTAGATGTTTATATGAACAGAAATGTATAAAATGTGAAGGAGGATTTATTAATAGCCCATAAAGTATTTTTAAACTTACATCACTCAAATGATCAAAGTCGTGCTGACTATATAAAAAGAAAGTACGGTACATTAAATACACTTATAGACAGGTCCCTTCCAGAAGTTCGTCAAAGTGAGGATAATGATTATATTCTAAGTGTAATTCGTACAAAACACCTTAAAGATTCAACAGTAACTATAGTGTTAATAGGTAGTGAAACTTATAGTCGTAAGTGGGTAGATTGGGAAATATATTCTTTTTTACGACCTTATGGAAGTAGAAAAAGAAATGGCATATTAGGTATATATCTCCCTTCTGCAACTATAGTTCCAGCAAGATTATTAGATAATTTCAACTCTGGCTATGTGACAACTATGAAATGGGGAAATATACCATGGCAATCGGAGAGTAAGATAAATGAAGCTTATAATAATAGGTACAGAGAATATCTAATGGAAAATAATAGACCTAGAAGAAGGAGGAATGGATAATGTCTTGGGCAATTAAAAGGAAAAGGAGGAAAAATAAAATTTATTTACTAATTAGTATCGCATGTTTTTTCTTATTTTTATTTTTTTTAGTTATTCATTTATCAAAATCATATTCACCAGGAAACATTACTATAAACGCACCTTTTAGCCTAGGAACGTATGAGTTTAGTCGAGCAGAACTTACACAAAAAGAACTTGATATATCTTGGAAATTATATGTTCAATTAACTACCCGGAAAGCAGCTATACCTATTGACTCGGATAACGACATTATTACCGAAATTTATGATTCTTGGTATGAGCTTTTTAAATCTACCAGAGAGTATCTACTAGAGCTATCAACAAAAGATCTTGAAGGAAACGAAAATGCTCAAAAAATTGTAAAGTTGTCACTAGATGTATTGAATCAGGGATTAAGGCCACATCTAACCGAGTGGCAAGGGAAATATAGGAAATGGTATGACAATGCATTACAGGATCCAGAAAATGCGAATTTGTCACCGCAAGAAATTCAGAAAAAATATAAAGATTATGACAAGCTAATTAAATCCATTGAAGATGTAAATAAAAACTTAATTCTTTATGCTGATGAACTAAAGAAGTTTTCGCATGAAGAACCTCCTAATCTCTCAACAAAGGTTATAACAAAAGTAAAGAATGCCATTGATAACCTTGATTACACTGAAAATGAAGATAAGTCACCAAGTGAAGAATAAAAAAGGGAAGTGAGATGGAAACAATGAAGACCAATTAGCAAAACTGAAAATTTTACTTATTAAAATCACCATTAACAAAACTATGTTTAAAAAGTGTACTAAATATAAAAGGGTTTAGCACAATAATAGACACATTTCTTTTATTGTGCTAAATGGATTTACATATAGTAGAGGAGGATTTTAGGATTAGACAAGATTATATTTTCGAATTAGATTATTTTCAGAATAGAAATTTTAATTCTTATATACTTAGAAAGATAGCAAAAGAGCATAATAATCAAATTCTGACGGGTTATCAATGTTTTATAAATAATTTGCCAACAAGCTTGGAGTTTTATGTATTTCTATCATATAAATCAACAAGTAAATCAGAAATTGAAAGAATGAAAGAATTACTATTTCCTATTAGTAATTATAGACCAGATGTTTCTTTGAATACATTATTTAATAGAATAGGAGAT
>NZ_JBALOX010000208.1:0-179 GCF_036965165.1 Bacillus sp. JJ1521
GGTATATAGTGTAGCTCCAGACAATGCAGCATATGCAAGACTCGCCTTCTATTCTGGTGGAATTAGTTTTACAGAGGTCTATTTTGATGATGTTACTTTTGAAAAAGTTACCGATGATTCCAAATTTGATCGTGAATATGCAGAACCTATTAATCTAGGGGAAATGGTTCATGTACAAT
>NZ_JBALOX010000208.1:234-8877 GCF_036965165.1 Bacillus sp. JJ1521
CGCCCCAGGAACCTTTTCAGTCTTAGATGCTGAGACAGGAGAACTCAAGTTTTCCAAAGTGATTGCGAATACAGAAGCTGTTTGGGCAATTACAATTGGTCCTGATAAGAATGTATACTTCGCTGGCACATCCGACGGAAAGCTATACCGATATGTACCTGAATTAAAAGAAGTACAAGACCTTGGGGCAAATCCTTCCGCAGCTTGGGTGTGGGATATCGAAGCGACAGATGATGGGAAAATCTATGGGGCTACATATCCAGGTGCAGGTGTTTTTGAATATGATATTAACACAGGCAAATTCAAAAACTTCGGAAGTGTTACTGATCAGGATTATGCACGTGGGCTAGCTGTTGATGGTGATTATATTTACGTTGGAATAGGAACAACGAAGCATCTATATAAGATTAATCGACATACTGGTGAAAAGGAAGAACTGCTTATTGAAGGTCATTCAGGTGAAAACGGGTTCATCCAAGATGTTTGGGTTGTTAATGGCAAGCTTCTTGTAGCTGTGACAACTATCAATATGATTGTTGTAGATCCTGAGACAATGGAAATAGAAGGATCATTCGCATTTAGTAATATGATTTCTGAACCAGATCCAAATCATCCAAACATGATTTATTATAAAAATGGAACACATTTATTCAAATATGACCTTAATACAAACGTAGAAACGTTACTCGAGGGGATTCCAATTCTTCCAGATACTCCACGAGTAAAGGATATGGCTTGGATTACATTATCTACCGGCGAGACAGTATTATCGTTTATTACACAATATGGCGAATATATGTTATTCAATCCAGAAACAAATGAACTGAATTTCGTCGCTTTAGATCTTGCTGCAACAGCTGTCGCTATCCAGTCACTTGAAACAGGTCCAGATGGAAAACTATATATGGGCGGCTATCAGCGTGGAATGAGTGTGTATAATCCATTTTCAAATGAAATTGAAGTAAATATTTCTTCCTTTGCACAACCAGAGGGAATCGGATTTTTGAACGATAAAGTGTATTATGGAACGTATGTGGGTGCTATTATGTATAGTTATGACCCAAATCAGCCAGTTGACTTAAATAGCAATCCACAACTCGAATATGATATCAAAGATGAACAGGATCGTCCTTTTGCGATTACGTCAGGTGATAACAAGCTATTTGTTGGAACAATCCCTGATTATGGTGTATTAGGTGGGGTTCTAGCCATCTATGATGAAGATACAGGTGAATGGTTCCAACAACGAAATGTTGTTCAGGATCAAAGTATTATTAGTTTAGCTTATCATGATGGTAAATTATTTGGAGGTACTTCTGTCTGGGGTGGTTTAGGAATCGACCCGAAAGCAGAGGAAGCTAAAATTTTTGTCTGGGATGTAGAAAAAGGGGAGAAGATTACAGAATTTACACCGCAGATACCAGGAATCGATGTTACACCTCGTATGATTGGTGATTTATCAATTGGACCTGATGGATACCTATGGGGAGCTGTCGAAGGAACTATTTTTAAAATGGATCCAGAAACGTATGAGGTAGTTGATAGCAAAGTGATTCGACCAAGTCTATACAACAGCAGTAAATGGTTCCCTTATCGACTTCAGTGGGGACCAGATGGCATGTTATACACGACCTTGTCACGTAGCTTGATTGCGATTGACCCTGAAACATTAGATTATAAAGTCCTTGTAGAGGATTTCATGAACAGCATGACTGTCGGAGTCGATGGAAGCATCTATTATGCGATAGGTAGTGAGCTTCATAAAATTGGTGTACCTGAAACGGATGCAACCTTAAAATCCATTACAATTGATGGAGAAGCCCTTGAAGGTTTTCAGCCTGGAGCTACACGCTATACGTTATATACTAATCAAACAGAAAATATAGTGGCCGAGGCTACCCAAGCAGGCACTACTGTAGAAATCGTGCATTCTACTGATAAAACAGAAATTAAGGTTACCGGTACAGATGGAAAATCAACCTTAACGTATACAATTTTGTGGACGGATGAACCAACTGAGCCAGAGGAACCGGGCAAGCCAGATAAACCTGGAAAACCTGAGAAACCAGGTAAGCCAGATAAACCTGGAAAACCAAACAATCCAGGTAACCATTAAGAATCTTTAGTCTTGTTTGGTTAACTAAATTAAGAGTTTACAAAAAGGGTCTTCTGCTCGTGCAGTAGACCCTTTTTTCGTGCTCTTTTTTATACCTTCCCAAACGTCTCTTTCATTCGTAACACAGGATCATCTTCAATTGAATCATCCCACTCGAGTACTTGTCCGAAAGAGAGTAATTCATTTTTTAACTGATCATAAGATACGTCCTGCACTGTTGTTTGATTTTTATGGGCTAAGGCAGCTGCAGCCCCTGCTGACTGACCTAAAATCATGAACACAGGCTCCATGCGTATCGAGCCATAGGCAATGTGGGAACTAGATAAACAGACAGGAACTAGTAAGTTTGTACAATCTTCAGCCTTTGGACGAATTGATTGATAGGAAATCGGATAGGGTGAAATTGGTATTTCAACATCACCTTCATTGTAGATTCGTCCGTCAATCATCAATCTTCGAACATGATGGGAATCCATTTGATAGGATGCAAGTCCGATTGAGTCTTCTACCGTCATGTCACCTAAACAATTGTGATCTGTCATCACATAATCGGCTATCATTCTTCTTGCTTCTCGAATATAAAGCTGATGTGGCCAATGACCGGTTTCTTCGAATTCATCCTGGGCCAATCCCCACTGACTGACCTCGTCGCGAATCGCTTTAGGAACCTGTTCATCATTAGATAAAAAATAGAGCATCCCGAGATTATATGTAAAATGATCCTGGAAAATCCTTTCACGAGTTTCATAATCTCCATCCGGCCATTCGTAATTCATCCCAATGTTATCTGTTGAAAAACCACCATAATTATTTAAGTCTGTTTTTCCGTTAGGTAGCATGGTGTGAAGGTTCATCGCGTCCCATTTACCGGCATTGATATAACGCAATAATAAAGAGTAGCGGTCCCGGTTATAGGAAGGTGGTTTCGGAAAAGGAACACGATTATCCGCACGATTTGTTAAGCAAATTCGAAAATTATAGGCCTGAATTCTTTTATCCCCTTGTCCCTGATAGCCAATAGTATCGTGATTTGTTTCAGTAATCCCTTGTAAAACCCCACTTGAAGGGTCGCCTTCGATAACATATGAATCAATCCATTTTTCAAATTGATGATGCGGATGTCCGAATTGAATCCCATTATAGGTCTCTTTGTAGGTGGCATTCGATTCTCTACCTACATAATAAGTAACACCTGCTTTGGCCATCACGTCACCATCGTAGCTTGTATCGATGAAAAAGTCGCCTATATATGAAGTGCCATCCTCCATTATGATTTTTGTAATTCTACCATTCTCTTTTATAACTTCTACTACATGCTGATTAAAAACAACCTCAATCTCATAATCCTTCAGCCATTTTTCAAATACATATTTAGCAGCCTGTGGTTCAAATGTCCATTGTTCGTTTGTATCGTAATAGTTTCCTAGTTCCTGAAAGAATTCTCTCGATAAACCACCAATTGCTTCCTTTGCCCCAATATCAGAAGCACCTAAACCACTTGCTGTTATTCCGCCAATATTTTTACCGAATTCAGCAATGATGACAGATAGACCCATTCGTTTTGCTTGAATGGCGGATGTAATTCCCGCGGGAGTGGCGCCGTAGACGATTAAATCTCTTTTTACTATAGAAGGTTCACTTGCTTTTGGAGTAGGTACATAATAATGTAATTGACTGAAATCCATTTTTGATATCCCCCTTTGATGATGATAGCCCTTTCAAACATACTTAAAGTTTAAAAGAATAATTGCAATTATCAAGACTTTTAACGGACTTTAAATACATTACGTATCTACACGCAAAAAAAGAGTGCTTTTTCGAGCACTCTAATGTGTAACAATCTTCTTCTTACTATTAATTTTGAAAAGGGCACGGTTACTGCACCAAGTAATCGCTATCGCTAATACACTTCCTGTAAAAAAGGGGATTGTCCCTGGTATGAAGTTTACAAGTATCCCAATAAGCATACATGCAGTTAAAATAAGAATTGTTTCCAAAAGGGAACTAGCTGCAATCAAAAAGGATTGTTTGATATATTGAAAGAATTTCATTTCAAATTGTGTGTATACAGGAATGAAATACAATAAGGTTACTATATATGAAATTGCCAAAAATAAGAGGATCGGAAACAATAATTGTAATTTATCTAAATTCTTTTGTACAAACATAAAGTCATAAACTAAAATATACCCAATTAAAATAAAAAATAAGCCAAATTTATTCAGTGTAATAAATTCCTTTTTATAGGTTTTCCAAAATGTAAGAAAAATCTTATCAACAGGTTCTTTACGAAGCCATTTTTGAGCTATAGTAAACATAGCACCTGTCGAGGGGAATAGACCCAACACTCCCAATCCCAAAATGGTAAAGCCAATCCACAGTATATTTAAATAGGCTACCTTCAACATCCAAATCGCAAAGGTATTAAATTTCTCCCAGCCACCCAAAAAACCACCTCTTTCCACAATAAAATAAAAATAAATCATCTGAAAATATTTAAAGACATTAAATAGACTTGTCACTTATTAAAATTAACATAAAATAGAAAGTAAGGCTTAGAAAGTTTAGTTGTATTATAACATGAATTGTATTGTTAGCGATTTCATTTTTACAGTAGTAAGGAGGGAATTCTACAAAACATTAATTCTATTTACTAATATCTTTATAAAAAATTTACAAATAGAGGTGGCCAAATGGTAGATTACCGATTATTAAAAGAAGCTGATTTTCAACAGGCAAGTGATTTAGCTGATAAGGTTTTCCGTAAAGAAGGGCATGTGTCTATGGGAATTGCGTTCCCGCAAGTGTTTTCTTCTTCATTAAATCAATCCTATGGCGCTTTTATCGATGAAAAATTAGTTTCATTTATTGGATTAGTTCCATCCGTTCTGCATATTGAAGATGCTGAGGTACAGGCTTATTCAATCGGAGCTGTCTGTACGGAGCCTGATTATCGTAGAAGAGGATTAGCCAACACACTATTACAGATGGTCTTTGATCATGTGAACAAGTCTGGCGCATCTGTTCTTTTTATTTCTGGGGATTTACCAATCTATATTAAACAGGGTTGTACACACTATGGAAAAATGAATCAATATAAGATAGGGAAGGGCAGCCTTACAGCCAATAAATCATATACAGTTCGTGAACTTGGCCCTTATGATTGGTTTCAACTAAGAAAATTGAGTCATCATCGACCAGTGCGTTATGAACAGACCATTTATGAAATGGCTCAGCTTAATAAGGCAGCAGGATTTGCGAGCATTTTTAAAATGAATCATAAGGTTCTTATTGCTGAAGAGAACCATAGAATTAAGGCGTTTTTAGTATTCGGGATCCCATACCATGAACAAGTTGAGGCTGACTCTCGCGTCATCGAATGGGGAGGAGACCCAGTAGCAATCCGTGCCTTACTTTCAGAAGCATTTACATACGGCCTAGACTCCTTGGTACTGAATGTACCAACCTTTGAAAAAGACTTTATCCAAGAGCTTGACTCATTACAAGAAAAGGTAGAACAACCATTTCCAGGAACAATGAAGATTGTGAATTTAGATGTATTACTTGACCAACTTGGTCCATTTTTAAAAGACAAGCTAGAAATTTCAACTGTTGATGAGCAAAACAAAAGCCTTTTATTTAAAGGGAATTCTGTTATTATGAACAATCAAGCTTTAGAAGAGTTGATCTTAAAAGGCAGCAAAAATGGAGATTCATATTTAGAAGATCTTTTCCCAATTCCGTTTCCATTTCCACAAGGATTAAATTATGTCTAACAAGCATGCATTTGTATAGGAACTAAATTAATTTTCGATTTTTATTAAAGACAATTAATAGACTTGTCACAATATGCCAAACAAACTAGAATATAAGATATCAAGCAAGTAAAGTTACACATTTTTTTTAAAAACGGTTGTTACCGCTTCCATTTTTAAGTATTTTCAGTAAAAAGGGGTAGCAGTTTAAGGGGGGATGGATAAACGCTTAAAAAGACGAGGTTGTTAGTCTATAAGATTTTATTATTTAACTTAATAGGGGGTAATTCGTAGATGAAAAAGAAACGTTTTTCGTTCATGGCACTTTTGCTTTCAGGTAGCTTGCTACTCTCGGCTTGTAATGATGATTCTAGTACAACACCAAAAGAAGATGGAAAAGTCGATGGTGAAATAACTGTTTGGGTACATCCTTATACAGGTGATGCTACTAAGGAAGAGGAAATGTGGAAAGAGATCACTGCAAATTACAATAAAGACTTTCCCGATGTAAAGGTTAATGTTGAAACAATACCTTGGGCAAACCGAGATCAAAAAGTGCTAACAGCACTAGCTGCTAACAATGGACCAGATGTTTTCTATGCGATTCCTGACCAAATGCCACAATATGCAGATGTAGGAATGTTGCTTGAATTGGACCCATATTTAGAAGCGTCAGATCTTGAAGGTTACGTGGATACAGCACTAACGGCTACAACTTGGAAGGGTAAGAAATACGGATTGCCAGTTCTACAAGAAGCTTATACATTCATCTATAATCTAGACATCGTTAAAGCGATAGGTGAAGATCCAGCAAATCTTCCAAAAACATGGGAAGAATTTGAAGCATGGGCAGCTAAAGCGAAAGAAAAAGATTTCTATGCATTAAATTATTTGGGCGGCGGTTCCATGAACGGAACAATCTATCCATGGATTTGGCAAGCTGGTAGCGATGTTGTAACAGAAGACAATGAAGTGTTAATCAATAGTTCAGAAAGTGTGAAAGCATTCGAGATGGTTAACAATTTCTATCAAAAAGGATATATTCCAGAAGATTCTATTACAGCAACTACACAAGATGAATTATGGTTCGCTGGAAAAATATTGGCACAACTTGGATCTGGAATTAGCATTACAATGTTAGAAAAAGAAGGTAACTTTGACTTTGCGATTGCACCGCCATTAACTGGTGAAAAGCAATTAACAT
The DNA here is from genome assembly GCF_036965165.1 of Bacillus sp. JJ1521. Classification (NCBI taxonomy): domain Bacteria; kingdom Bacillati; phylum Bacillota; class Bacilli; order Caryophanales; family Bacillaceae; genus Bacillus; species Bacillus sp. JJ1521. The sequence continues at coordinate 7,310 of NZ_JBALOX010000208.1, forward strand.
ACGGTACAACAGGAATGTTTGTCGTACCATCCAATAGTGACAATCCTGATGCAGCAGCGGAATTTGTTAAGGCTATTACAAATGCAGAAAATCAACGTGTCTTTAATACTGTAACTCAATATATCCCAGTACAGGAAGCCGCAAAGGATATCTTTGATTCAAACGAATATATGAGTCAGCTAGCACAATATACACAATATGCATTACCAGGTGTAATCCATCCAAAAGGTCGTGCGATCATGCCATTTATTCAGGCTGAAATACAATCTATGATGGCTGGAGAAAAAACTCCTAAAGAAGCAGCAGATGCAGCAGCTGAAAAAATTGAAGCTGAGTTAGCGAAGCCGTAAACAAATAGCTTCTTACCAAGAGAGTTTTATTCTTAAGGGAATAAAGCTCTCTGTTTATTAAAAAAAGAAATAAGGTGATAGCTTGGAAAAGGTCGTAGAAATTCATAACAAATTACCTCTAAAAAAAGTAAAAAAGGTCAAGCCTCCTTTAAAGAAAAGAATCAAGGATGAATGGAGAAAAAATGGCCTTGTCTATCTTGTAATGACTCCAGTCTTAATTCATTTTTTAATCTTTCAAGTCATTCCATTTATTTATAGTTTCATATTAACGTTTCTTAATTATCGAATTATCGGTACTTCTGAGTTCGTTGGATTACGGAACTGGAAGCAATTATTTCAAGATGATATCGCTTTAAAATCTATTTGGAACACTGTATTATTTTCCTTCTATTATATACTTCCGACAATGGCACTAGGTTTGATTTTAGCGCTTGTTATAAAATCAGGAATTCGATTTACAAAATTTTTTAAAGGGATATTTTTCCTGCCTGTTGTTACATCATTTGTTGTTGTAGCGGGTATATGGGAGTGGCTATTTTCAGGAACGAAATCAGGATTTATTAACTACTTGTTAAGCTTTGTAGGTGTTGATCCTCAGTTATTTTTATCTAATTCGTCGCAAGCCCTAATCGTGTTGGCTGGTTTGAGTATTTTTAAAGTCTCTGGAAGTACAATGATCTATTATTTTGCAGGTCTCCAGTCCATTCCAAAAGATATGTATGAAGCGGCAAAAATCGATGGTGCTTCACCGTTAAAATCCTTTTGGATGATTACTTTCCCATTATTAAAACCGATTCATTTCTATGTGTTGATCATTACAACAATTGGTTCCTTCCAAATCTTTGACTCGGCATACTTATTAACAAACGGGGGACCAAACTTCTCGACAAGTACAATTGTATTTTATCTATATCAAATAGGGTTTAAAAATTTGAACTTTAGCTATGCAGCCGTTTTATCTTATGTATTATTTGCGATTATCTTAATCATTTCGCTTATTCAGAAAAAATATTTTGGTAAAGATCAAGGTATTTATTAAGCCTGAGCGTGATTGTAAGGGAGATGAACTAATTTGTTCAAAAAAATATTAAAATATATTGTCATGTTCTTCTTGGGATTTTGTTTTCTCCTGCCATTTTTAATCATGGTATTAAGTTCATTTAAAGAAACGACTTTTGCAGCAATGGATCCTTTATTTTGGATTCCAGACAGTGTATC
>NZ_JBALOX010000208.1:8884-10802 GCF_036965165.1 Bacillus sp. JJ1521
TTTTTAACTCGATTGTTGTGACAGTTATCCCTGTTTTTTCACAAATGTTTTTTGCTGGGTTACTCGGATATATTTTCGCTAGAAAGCAATTTGTCGGAAGGGAATTCATTTTCTGGACTTTTATGGCCGTCATTATGATTCCATCCCAACTGCTTATCATTCCGAAATTCATCATGTTCTCTAAATTCGGTTGGATTAATGAATACCAAGCATTGATTGTACCCGAACTTTGGGCGATTATGGGTGTATTTTTAGTTCGCCAATTTATGCAAGGGATTCCTATGGAACTAGATGAAGCAGCACGTATGGATGGAGCCAATGATTTTCAAGTGTTCCGTAGGATTTATATGCCGTTAGCCTTTCCTTCAATCGCGACAGTTGGAACGTTTGCGTTTGTAAGTAACTGGAACGATTTATTCCAGCCGTTAATTTATATGACAAATGAAAAGATGTTCCCAATCACAGTAGGGCTTGCCTCAACTTTAAGTAAGGAAGGAAACTTTGGTATTGAAATGGCAGGGGCTACACTCTCATTTATCCCGACCTTCTTAATCTTCTTATTCTTCCAGAAGTACTTTACGGAAGGTATACAGTTATCTGGTCTAAAATAAGTTTTTTCGGTTGCGTAGGAGTGAATTTATGGTGGATGTAAAAATAGGAATGATCGGACTCGATACTTCACATGCAACGGCTTTTACTAAATTATTGAATGATTCTTCCCACCCCTTTTATATAGGGGGTGGGAAGGTAGTCATGGCATGTCCAGTTGGCTCACCTGATTTAGAGTTAAGTTATTCACGTATTGGGCCAATCACGAAAGAAGTGGAGCAATATGGTGTTCAAATCGTTGATACGATGGAAGATGTGGCAGAAAACTGTGATGCGATTTTAGTAGAGTCAGTGGATGGAAGGGTTCATCTTGATCAAGTTAGCAAAATATGTCAATTTAATAAACCGATCTTCGTGGATAAACCATTTTGCTTAAATACTGCTGAAGCTAAAAAGATGATGGAACTAGCTGAACGGTACCAGACTCCGATTATGAGCTCTTCCGCATTGCGATTTGCAGAAAGTCTAACGGATGCACTCGCTATAAAGGAGAAAGGGAAAATAATAGGAGCGGACTGTTTTGGTCCGATGGAGATAGTTGACACACAACCAGGGTATTTTTGGTATGGAATTCATGCGATTGAAATGCTCTATACAATATTAGGCAGTGGTGCGAAGCATGTACGATCAGAATCCAACAAGGATTTCGATTTGATTGTTTCAGAATGGGAAGATGGTCGATTTTGTACCGCGAGAGGGAATAGAAAAGGAAATGGCGATTTTGGAGCAGTTATTCATTTTGAAAAAGGTACTGAGTATGTATTGATAAATTCTTCCTCAAAACCCTTTTATGCCAGTTTACTAAAGCAGGTTCTGGAGTTTTTTAAGGACGGTAAAACAAGGGTACCATTACATGAAACGCTGGAAATCATTCGGTTTATTGAATCGGCAAACGAAAGCAGGGAGACCGGGAAAGTAGTATATCTATAGGTGAAGAAGGGAAGTACTCATCAAGACAAAAATAAAACAGCGGGTAAAATGCAATTCCCGCCGTATCATTCCTTGTTAATCTTGTTCATCTAGGATAAAGCTAAGTCGATAAATGCGTCTTGGCCTACCTTTATAGGTGATCTTTTCTTCTCCTACAATATCCACTAATTGGGCGTCCATCCATTTCAAAAGGATTCGATGAGCACTTCTCGTTGTAATGTTTAATGTTGTAGCTAATTCTTGGGCTGTATAATCATATTTTTTATGACGTGCTACCCGTGCCATTAGCTTTGTCATATATGCAGCTGACATTCCCGCTTGTTCAGCTTTATAAAGTAACTCAGCATCTGTAATGGAGAGATCATATTTTTCATATTGT
>NZ_JBALOX010000208.1:10886-11570 GCF_036965165.1 Bacillus sp. JJ1521
GACATTACCACCTAATTCCTTTGATTGACGAAGGGCCATTCTGGCATGGCTGCCTGCTTCGGCAGCGGAGAGACCAAACCCTACACCAATGCTTATCGATACACCTAACTCCGTTTTAGCGGTGTTTAATAATGGGATGAATTTATATCCACGGGTTTCGCGTTCGAAAATACCGCGTGTTGTGATAAATGAAAATTCTTCACCACCTGAATTGATCAAATGACCATCGAGTAGCTTTGTATAATTCAGCATCATTTGTTGAAATTTTAACTTAAATAATTGGACTTCATGTTCAGTTGTGTATTTTTCAGTGGCTTTATCAAATTTATCAATGTCAATAATGCCAAACACAATTTGAGATTCTTTATTTTTACGGGCTTCCGTTGCAAGCAATGCTCGCTCAAGAGAAACAATTAAGTCCTGATACGTTGGTATAACCCATTCGTTCGGTATTCCTAATTCTGATAATTCAAGTGAAATTTCCTCGGTACCGGTAATCGCAATGGAACCATGTTTTTGAAAATTCTCTTGGTGAAATTGAACAATTGCCTCGAATGAAATGTTCTGGCTATATGGTGAAATGGAAGTAAATTCATTATCGGTTTCGCCTAATTCATATAGAATTCGTTGAATGTATTTTTCTTCAACTGTATCGATTGAAAAGTGCCGATTATCATATTTATT
>NZ_JBALOX010000208.1:11659-11886 GCF_036965165.1 Bacillus sp. JJ1521
GAGAACTTCAACCTTTTTTATCAAATTTTCTAAATCCGCAGGTTCAATCGTGGATGCTGTGGAATGAAGGAAGAAAGGTTGAAAATTAGGAAAGGATTCAAGTGCTTTCATAACTTCATTCACTAATGCTTCAGGGCTCACAATTCCAATGATAATTTCAGTACCATTACTTGACAATTGGTTCGTATTCATCACATCATCTCCAGTTAAAATGTGTGTTCAAAAAG
>NZ_JBALOX010000209.1:0-5602 GCF_036965165.1 Bacillus sp. JJ1521
CTTATTTTTATAATTATCTGTACTTTAGGCTTACTTTTGAATAGAAAAAATACGTTTTTCGTACATATTGGTTCCATCCTTCTTGCCCTTTTTATCCTGCTTTTAACAGTCAACGGAAGTGATCTCCTGTTTAAAGGACATGGATCATATTTGTCCGGAATCATTTTATTGAACTGTGTCAGTTGGGTTATAGTCGGCATTTTTTCAAAGAAAAAATATTTTTTAATCACTGGTATTCTTGGAAGTATCACTTCGGTAACAATATTATTAAATATTTAAATTGTATGAAAATTCATCTATACCCATTATAATAGATAATGAAAACGTATACAACGGGAGGGGTATTATGAATTTCGATTTAACGACTGAGCAAAAAATGATTCAAAAAACCATAAGGGAGTTTTCAGAAGCAGAAGTTGCTCCAGGCGCTGAACAACGAGATAAAGACAAACGTTTCCCAATTGAAGTTTTTCAAAAGCTTGGTGAATTAGGCATGATGGGCCTACCATTTCCCGAGGAGTATGGTGGTGTAGGTGCAGATACAATCAGCTTTGCAATCGTGGTCGAAGAACTTAGCCGAGCCTGTGGGTCCACTGGAATTACATACTCTGCACATATTTCGCTTGGTGGTGCACCCCTTCATTTATTTGGAACCAAGGAACAAAAGCAAAAATACTTAACACCCATCTGTACAGGAGAGTCACTAGGTGCATTCGGACTGACCGAACCAAATGCCGGTTCAGATGCAGGTGGGACGCAAACTGAGGCCGTACTTAAGAATAATGAGTTTATTATCAATGGAAATAAATGCTTTATAACCAATGCTAGCTTCGCGCAGCATCTTGCTCTTACCGCGATAACAGGTCGAAATGGAGGGAAAAAGGAAATCAGTGCGATCATTGTTCCAACTGATTCCGATGGATTTAAGGTAATCGATAATTATGAAAAAATGGGACTTAATGCTTCAAATACGACAGAATTGGTTTTAGAGGGTGTTCGAGTCCCTGAGGAAAACTTACTTGGCCAACAAGGAGAAGGCTTCAGACAGTTTCTAATCACGCTAGATGGTGGCAGAATCGGAATAGGAGCTATGGCGGTTGGAATTGCACAAGCAGCATATGAGAAGGCGTTATCGTATGCTAAAGAGCGAAAGCAATTTGGGAGATCAATTTCTAGCTTTCAAGCCATTCAATTTAAATTAGCAGATATGGCGATGAAAATTGAGTTGGCTCGAAATATGGTGTATAAAGCTGCATGGTTGAAGGACCAAAACCGTAATTTTTCGAAAGAAGCTTCTATGGCTAAATTATATGCGTCTGAAATTTGCATGGAGGTTACAAACCAGGCTGTTCAGATTCACGGTGGGTATGGCTACATGAAAGAATATCATGTTGAACGATTTATGAGGGATGCAAAGCTATTAGAAATAGGAGAAGGAACATCTGAAATACAACGGATGGTGATTGCTAGAGCAATTGGATGTTAATCTAACTATGAACTCCTATCCTTTGGTTAGGAGTTTTTCGTTTGCCTTTTTGACAAATTTGTGACATTTTTGTGTAATATAATTTTACAATATTATGTTAATTGGGTTCTTGTACAATTAGGTCTTTCACTTCTATCATTTTTCAAGTAAAATAGAGTGTGTTTGTATAGAATAGTAATAACTTTATTCAGCAAAGTTGCCACTTCAATATGCGGTGGGATAAAATCAGCGTTACATAACCAATTCAGTTAGGTTTCAAATCCTGGCTGAATAAAGTTAAAGCCTCCGGCGGATGCCACGATTTTTTAAAGGAAATTTTTCGAGCACGCTCGAAAAAATCGGGCGCAAATACGCCAAGGCGCATTTGATTTACGTTTTATGATGTACATAGGTAAGGGAGGTCAGAAAATGAAAAAGAATCCATTAATACCATTTGCTTTAATTGCAGTATTCGGTATTGGACTTATGTTCCTATTAGGTTTTGTTGGACTAGGTAACATGGACGAAATGGCAAACAAAGGAGAAGAGGCTCCAGAAACAGCTGCTGCTTCCCCAGAAGAGATTGTCAAAAGTACATGTGCTGCGTGCCATGGACAGGATTTAGCTGGTCAAGGTACTGCGCCTGCTTTAAAAGGTATTGATTTATCCGTTGAAGAGATTCAAGATGTAATCACAAATGGTAAAGGTGCAATGCCTGGCGGTTTAGTTAAAGATCCTGCACAAATACAAGAAATAGCAAATTGGTTAGTTGACCAAAAATAAATAATAGATAAAAACCCTTTGCATAAGATGTAAGGGGTTTTTTTCTGTCCACATTCACCTAAGATGGAAGTTTCCTTGTAACTCTTGTATAATTAAAACTAATTTAAATAAAATGGGGTTTAAAAAGGTGGATGAAGAGGACCAAGAATTTCGAGGCGGTGCAGCTTTGAGGACCGGAGCGTATGCAGTTAATACGTGAGGACCGGAGAAGCAAGCCAACGAAGAAATTCGATGTGTCATATTCACCGCACTTTTTAAACATCCCTAAAAAATGTGGTGTTATTATGAATGAGGAAAAGCTATCAAAGCGGCTTGAAACAGTCGCATCATACATACCAAAAGGGTCTATTTTAGCAGACATTGGATCTGACCATGCCTACTTACCATGCTATGCATTTTTAAACGGACTGATATCAAAAGGTATCGCTGGAGAAGTGGCAGAAGGCCCCCTACAATCAGCAAAAAAACAAATCACCAAAAATCAACTTGACCGGGCATTAGAAGCAAGAAAAGGAGATGGTCTAGAGGTCATTCAACCAAATGAAGTAACTTGCATCACGATTGCTGGAATGGGTGGCTCACTGATTCGTTCTATCCTTGACAATGGAAAAAGCAAATTATTAGGTGTGGAACGACTTATTCTCCAACCAAATATCGGAGCTTCGACAATTAGAGAATGGCTGATCGAAAACGATTGGGAGTTAATCGCTGAAGAAATTTTAGAAGAAGACAAAAAAGTTTATGAAGTCTTAGTCGCCGAAAAAGGAAATCCACAAAAACCATATAAAAATAAAGATCCAGAATTATTGCTTGGACCATTTTTATTGGAAGAAAAAAGTCCAATCTTTATAAAAAAATGGACACATGAACTAAAACACTGGGTAAGAATCCTAGAACAGCTTAAGGTGGCAGGGGAAACCCACGACAACCGTTTGCGAAAGGAAGAACTTAAGAAAAAGATTGAGATTGTTAAGGAGGCATTAAAATGAGCAAAATACCAAACGGATTTGAAGTCATCCAGGTGTTTGAGCAATTTTCGCCTAAATATCTAGCGGTTGAAGGTGACCGGGAAAAAATTGGTCTTCAAATTGGAACTTTAAATAAGCCGGTAAAGAAGGTTATGGTCGTACTTGATGTCTTAGAGGAGGTTGTCGATGAAGCTATATCAAATGATGTCGATTTGATTATCGCTCATCATCCTCCGATTTTCCGTCCATTAAAAGCCGTTCAAACTGATACACCTGCGGGAAGAATCATTGAGAAATGTATTTTACATAAGATTGCGGTCTATGCAGCACATACAAATCTGGATGTAGCAGTTGGTGGGGTCAATGATTTATTAGCGAATGCATTGGAGTTATCAAATATTGAGTTGCTCGCTCCAACCTACGAGGAAAGACTAAAAAAACTAGCTGTGTATGTTCCAAAGGAATCCGCAGAGGATGTCCGGATCGCATTGGGAGCAGTTGGTGCTGGTTTTATAGGGAATTACAGTCACTGTACGTTTAATACACAGGGTACTGGAACCTTTTTGCCACACGAAGGGACAAACCCTCATATCGGAGAAATTGGCAAATTAGAAGAAGTGGATGAAATCAAAATCGAAACAGTATTTCCAAGCAGTCTTCAGAAAATGGTTATTACAGCTATGCTTAAGGCACATCCATATGAAGAGGTCGCCTATGATATTTATCCGCTTGATATCGAAGGGAATGAACTTGGACTTGGGAGAGTTGGCTATCTTGAACACGAGATGACGCTTGAGCATTTTGCACAGCATGTAAAGGATAAATTAGAGGTGGATGGTTTACGTGTTGTTGGTTCACTTTCAGATAAAGTAAAAAAGGTTGCTGTACTTGGTGGCGATGGGAATAAATATATTACACATGCGAAAAGAGCGGGGGCAGATGTGTATGTAACCGGAGATATGTATTATCATGTTGCTCAAGATGCGATGATGATGGGGCTTAATATTGTGGATCCTGGTCATAATGTTGAAAAGGTCATGAAAAAAGGGGTAGCAAACGTTTTAACTGAGCGTTTTAAAGAAAAGAAATTCGAGGTTTCAGTTATCACCTCAGAACTAAATACTGATCCATTCAAATTTCTATAAAAAAAGGTACTCCGTTTGCTGGAGTACCTTTTGTTTATTGTTTAGTTTTTACCTTTGGTAATACTTTATGAAGAGGAACTTTTCGTACACGTTCCCATGTTTCCTCATTTTTATGATCAAATTGTTCTAAGAAGTTAATCACTTCTTTCGTAATCGGTGTTGGAGTGGAAGCACCTGCTGTTACAGCTACCTTCTCTACACCTTCAAGCCAATCAAGCTGGATGTCGGTTACATCTGCGACACGATATGCTGTGGTTCCTGCAATTTCCTCAGAAACCTGTGCAAGACGGTTTGAGTTATTACTCATTGGGTCTCCAACCACGATTGTTAAGTCTGCCACTCCAGCTTGTTGAGCAACTGCTTCTTGACGAACCTGTGTTGCTAGACAAATTTCATTATGGACTTCAGTATGCGGGAATTTTTCCTTCACCTTTTCCATAACATCAAGAACATCCCATTGGCTCATCGTTGTTTGGTTAGTTACAACGAGTTTTTCACTATTTAGCTCAAGGTTTTCAACATCTTCAACGGTTTGAACAAGATGAACGAAACCGGGTGCTTCACCAATGGCACCTTCTGGCTCTGGATGGCCTTTTTTACCAATATAGATTATATGGTAGCCTTCTGCTGATTTTTCCTTGATTAAATCGTGTGTTCTTGTTACATCAGGGCAAGTCGCATCAAGTGTAACAAGACCTCTTTCCTTCGCTAATTGTTTCACCTCAGGTGATACACCATGCGCTGTGAAAATGACAGTGCCTTCTTTAACTTGATTTAGAATATCTAAACGATTCGGTCCATCAAGTGTAATAATTCCTTCTTCTTCAAATGCATCTGTTACGTGTTTATTGTGTACAATCATTCCTAATATATAAATTGGTCTAGGTAATGTTTTATCTAAAGCGGCATTTTTCGCAATTACCATCGCATCCACTACACCGTAGCAATAACCGCGCGGTGCAATTTTGATTACTTCCATGCACGTCTCCTCCTCAGCTAATAAATCGGATAGCTTATACCGACTGGTACTCTCGTAATCTCGTATTTATTATATCTGAGTATGACGGATAATACAAAGTCTTTTAAATGTAAAGCTTTGGCACTGATTTCCCGGAATCCGCTGCTTTTGATTTTTCTTCTTCAGTTTGCTCATCGTCATCATTGGAAATTACATCAGAAAGTGAGATCGTTTCCGTTTCTTTTTCTTTCCTTTTTCCTTTACCTTTCCTTTTTCCTTTACC
>NZ_JBALOX010000209.1:5638-10144 GCF_036965165.1 Bacillus sp. JJ1521
CTCTTCCTTTTTATTGTCTTCTTCCTCTTCTGTATCAGAATTTTTTAAGGCACTGTACATTTTAATCATGGCTGGTATGTTTTTCATTAAAGGTCCATATTGCTGTACCATTGGAACAACAGATTCCGCCATTTTTAAGGTCTTTTGTACATTTCCCATCATTGCACTAAGGTTTGAAGGATTTGCTAAACTTTGTAGTGTACCGGGATTCGCTAAATTTTGTAATGCACCGCGGCCCATTCCTTGTGCAGGGTTAAAAAAGCCAGGCATTCCTCCCATTCCTTGCATTGGGTTCCTTTGCCCCATTCCAGGTATCAATCTTTTTAATAGACCGCTTATTCCGCCGCCTCCTTGTCCNNATGCCTTGCATTCCACCGAACATTCCTGGTGGACGGAAACCATATTGCTGTGGAAACATAGATGGTGGCCTCATCTGCCCCATTGGTCTCATTTGGTTCATTGGTTGTCTTGGAAAAAACATTTACTTATCCTCCTTTCACATTGCTAACGACTAAGTAGAAGAATGAGTATAGGGATAATACCTTGTTTTTAGGATATGCGAAAAGGTAAATGAATGTTTTAGTAAATCGTCAAATGGGCTTGATTGGTTTTTTTTCGTGCTTTCCTATATAATTAATTGTTAGGTTATCAATAATACGAAAGTGGAATAAAACCTTACATTCAAAAATTCATATTTATATAAATGAGGGATCGTTATGTCAGTACAAGATTTTGAACGTTTTAAATTTCAGCCATTTATACTTGAGGCATTAAAGGAGATTAAATTTACAAAGCCAACTGAAATTCAAGAACGACTAATACCAAGTATCCAAAGAGGCGAAAGTGCCATTGGCCAATCGCAAACAGGAACGGGTAAAACCCATGCTTACCTGTTACCTATTATCAATAAGATTGATCCAGAAAGACAAGAGGTTCAGGTGGTTATCACAGCACCAACAAGGGAACTCGCGACGCAAATTCACCAAGAGGTTGGCAAGATCACTACATTTAGTGAGGAAAATCCAATCACATCCAAATTATTTGTTGGTGGGACTGATAAAGTCCGTGCAATTGAAAAACTAAAAACTCAACCGCATATTGTTGTTGGAACCCCCGGAAGAATAAATGATCTGGTGAAGGAACAGGCTCTCCAGGTGTATACTGCCAATCAAATTGTCGTTGATGAAGCAGACTTGATGCTTGATATGGGCTTTATTGAAGATGTTGACCAAATTGCAGCTAGAATGCAGGAAAACCTTCAAATTTTGGTTTTTTCAGCAACGATACCAGAAAAATTAAAGCCCTTTTTAAAAAAATATATGGAAAACCCTCGGTACACCCATGTTGCACCAGAGCAGGCAACAGCAGCAAAGGTCGAACATATTCTTGTTCCCCTAAGACATCGAGATAAGAAAAGTTTTCTAAAGTCAATGCTTGAGGCGTACAATCCATATTTAGCGATTATTTTTACAAATACGAAAAAAATGGCTGATGAAGTCGCTGATGGCCTAATTGAAAAAGGGATGAAGGTAGGAAGAATCCACGGTGACCTTCCACCTCGTGAACGTAAAAAGGTCATGAAACAAATTAATTCACTTGAATTTCAATATGTTGTAGCAACAGATCTAGCTGCAAGAGGAATTGACATTGAAGGCGTCAGCCATGTTATCAATTATGAACTACCGAGTGATCTTGATTTTTATATTCATAGAGTGGGTAGAACTGCAAGAGCGGGATACTCTGGAATTGCTGCAACCATTTATGATCCTTCAGATGAAGACGCAATTGTAAAACTCGAAAAAATGGGCATTACTTTTGTGAATATGGACCTAGAAAAGGATGAGTTGGTGCATATCGGTGAGCGGAACAAACGAAAGGCTCGAAAAAAACAGGTAGATGAAATTGATAAACTTGCGCAAAGCAAGGTGAAAAAACCTAAAAAAGTGAAACCGGGTTATAAGAAAAAAATGAACAGAGAAATGGAAGATTTCAAGAAGCGTCAAAGACGACTGAAAAGAAAATAAGCGAAAATAAGTGAAACTTATGGTAAAATATATGTAAGGGTGTTTAAGGGAGATTGGAGTGTTACAACATGCTTAAATTAGGCTCACATGTTTCGATGAGTGGGAAAAAGATGCTTTTAGCAGCAAGTGAAGAAGCAGTGTCTTATGGTGCGAATACTTTCATGATTTATACTGGTGCACCTCAAAATACAAGACGTAAAAAAATTGAAGACTTAAATATAGAGGCTGGACAAGCCCATATGAAGGAAAATGGGATTGATGAGATTGTAGTCCATGCTCCTTATATTATTAATATCGGCAACACCTCAAATCCAGCTACTTTTGAACTAGGTGTAAATTTCTTACGTTCGGAAATTGAAAGAACCGAAGCACTTGGGGCGAAACAAATTGTCCTTCATCCTGGGGCACATGTAGGTGCTGGTGCTGAAGCGGGAATAAAGAAAATTATTGAGGGTCTAAATGAGGTTCTGACTAGTGACCATAAAGTACAAATTGCATTAGAAACAATGGCTGGAAAAGGGTCTGAGTGTGGAAGATCCTTTGAAGAAATTGCTCAGATTATTGATGGTGTCACACATAATGACAAGCTATCAGTTTGTTTCGATACATGCCATACTCATGATGCTGGATATGATATTGTGAATGATTTTGATGGGGTACTGAATCAATTTGATAAATTGGTTGGTATTGACCGGATTAAAGTTCTTCATATTAATGATAGCAAAAATGAAAGAGGAGCAAGTAAAGACCGTCACGAGAATATTGGATTTGGAAAAATTGGATTTAAGGCAATAAATTATATTGTCCATCATCCATCGCTGGAAAATGTCCCTAAAATTCTTGAAACACCATATGTTGGAGAAGACAAAAACAATAAGAATGCTCCATATAAGTTTGAAATTGAGATGATACGTAAGGAATCATTTGATGAGGGCTTAATAGAAAAGATAATGAATCAATAACAAATTGAAAAAAGCTGTCTCGTGTTGACAGCTTTTTTCAACTTGTAAATTTAATAAACAGCTGGTTTAATTTTCTCGCAACCTCGGGACTTGTTATCTGTGCAATTTCCCTTAATAATTGATTTTTTTCATCTGAATTGAAGATATTCATGTTTTTCTTTTTTCGAATTAGTTTTAACACATTAGTTGCTTGGGCCTTGGTTACTTGTATATCATATGGTTTTCCATACTTTATTAAGTCATCTGGTGTTAAGGTTTTTAATTTTTGGTTAATGATTTGCTGATAGATATTCATAATTTCGATGATCACCTTCCTCACGTTAGTCTATTTCAACACGAAAAGGTGTGTGCATAAAATAAATCAAGAAAAGCCAATCCTTTTTCGAATTGGAGTGATGAGATGAACAGAGTACATAAAAAGGAAAGCGTTTCACATATTATATTTCGTATGATTATGATTATTGTTGGTGCAGCCTTCGCTGCCTCCTCGATTGAACTTTTCTTAATTCCTAATAAAATTATTGATGGTGGAATCATTGGTATTTCGCTAATTGTGGATTATTTAACACCAACTTATATTACATTTGGTTTTCTTGTTGTCATCTTTAACCTGCCATTTATGTATTCAGGGTATAAACAAATCGGTAAGACTTTTATGTGGTCTAGCATATTGGGGATTGTCATGTTAGCCATTATCGAAACCTTACTTCATTATGTACGCCCCTTTGATATTGAACCAATCCTTGCGGCCGTATTTGGAGGACTTCTTCTTGGTACAGGAGTTGGTCTTGTCATACGTAATGGCGGGTCAATGGATGGAACTGAAATTTTATCGATTATTTTAACAAAAAGGCTGCCGTTCTCTGTTGGTGAATTTGTCATGTTTATCAATATCTTTATTTTTGCAATTGCAGGTTTTGTTTTTGGTATTGAGTCAGCGATGTATTCAGTATTAGCCTATTACATTGCCTTTAAAACAATTGATGCAGTTGTAGAAGGGCTAGATGAAACAAAGGCTGCGCTTATCGTTTCTGAGCAATTTAATGACATATCAGATGCCATCTTACATCGTCTTGGCCGTGGAACAACGAAGTTAAAAGGCAGGGGTGGATATACGGATGAAGAAAAGGAAGTTGTCTATGTAGTTGTCACAAGGCTTGAGGTAACGAAACTGAAAGTAATCATTCAAGAAATAGATCCAAATGCCTTTATAACAATCATGGACACCCATGAGGTAAAGGGTGGTCGCTTTAAATCCGCTGTCCATTAAAGGTTAAGATTAACACTTTTTCAAAAAGTTCTGTTAAACAAACAGGTTTTTTTAAAAAGGGTTAATCTTTTTTTGATATCAATTACCTTTACATTATAAAATTCATCCTGTATACTTCATAAAGTATAAATCGTAATGATTCTTAATAAGTTTTAACTTTACTCAGCTCACGGCTGAATAAAGTTAAAGCCTCCGGCGGATGCCACAGATTTTCAACGGAAACTTTTCGAGCTTAGGATCAAAGACTAAG
>NZ_JBALOX010000209.1:10247-12352 GCF_036965165.1 Bacillus sp. JJ1521
GATTAAATAATAAAAAAGGTGATAACTTGACACAGTCAAATTCAGTATTAACAATAAAGGATCTTACCTTTCGATATGATGAACAAACCGTATTAGAAAACATCAATTTGGTTGTCCCAAAAGGCTCCTTCTTAGCGATTGTTGGACCTAATGGATCCGGCAAAACAACACTTCTAAAAAGTATTCTCGGGCTTGTAAAACTTCAAAAAGGGTCGATCGAATTATTTGGAACACCCATAATAAAATTTAAAGACTGGCCAAAAATCGGATTTGTTTCCCAAAAAGCAAATAGCTTTAACTCTGGTTTTCCGGCAACCGTATTTGAAGTTGTTTCAAGTGGATTGACAGCAAAGCTTGGATTGTTTCATTTCTTCAAACATGAACACAGGAAGAAAATTATAGAAGCCGTTCAATCGGTGGGAATGGAGAAATTTTTATATCGTAACATTGGCGAGCTTTCGGGGGGGCAGCAGCAGCGAGTCTTCATCGCAAGGGCCCTTGTGAGTGAACCAGAGCTTCTAATCCTTGATGAACCAACAGTTGGTGTCGATGCTAAGACGGTTCAAACTTTTTATCATATGCTCGAAGATATTAATAAAAATAAGGGAATTACATTGATTTTAGTCACCCATGATGTAGGGACCGTTTCGGAAAAGGTATCCCATGTCGCATGTTTGAATAAGCATCTTCATTTCCATGGGAGTGCTGAAGAATTTGAACATGTTCAAGACCAGGATTTATCCCAATTTTATGGTCATTCACTTCAAGTAATTACCCATGAACATAGTCATGGAAGGTGAAATGATGCTTATAGACATTTTTCAATATGAATTTTTACAAAATGCATTTCTTAGCGGATTGTTAATCGGGTTAATTGCACCATTGCTCGGTGTTTTTATTG
Organism: Bacillus sp. JJ1521; assembly: GCF_036965165.1. NCBI lineage: Bacteria > Bacillati > Bacillota > Bacilli > Caryophanales > Bacillaceae > Bacillus > Bacillus sp. JJ1521. The sequence continues at coordinate 11,149 of NZ_JBALOX010000209.1, forward strand.
TGGTAAGACGTCTATCACTTATTGCAGATGCCTTAAGCCATGTGACATTAGCGGGAATCGCCGCTAGCCTTTTACTTGAAAGAAAGCTAGGACTGACTCAGCCAATAAATCCGATTTACATGGGAATGACTTTCTCGGTTTTGGGATCTCTTTTTATTGAACGATTAAGAACGGTATACAAGCATTATCAAGAGCTCGCAATTCCGATCATTTTATCTGGTGGTATTGGACTAGGTGTTATTTTTATTTCTCTTGCAGACGGTTTTAATACCGATTTATTTAATTACTTATTCGGGAGTGTGAGCGCAATTAGTCGTTCAGATTTATGGACCATCCTCGGAATTTCGGTGCTCGTTATTTTGATTGTCCTACTTCTATATAAGGAATTATTTCTTTTATCATTTGATGAAGAACATGCTGCTGTTTCAGGGATTAATGCAAAAACTATTCACTTTATCTTTATTGTTACAGTAGCTTTAGTGATTGCTGCTTCAATGAGAATTGTCGGTATTTTATTAGTATCATCCTTAATGACATTACCGGTTGCAGCAGCAATTCGGATTGCGAAAGGCTTTAAGCAAACGATTATCCTTTCGGTTGTTTTCGGTGAATTGGCTGTTATTTTTGGATTAGTGCTTTCTTATTATCTTGATTTGGCTCCAGGAGGAACCATCGTTGTGTTATCAATTATGATTCTTTTAGGTGCAATTGGCTGGAAAAAATGGTGGAAAGGAAGAGCAGCATGAATGTATCTGAAGCGATGCAATTAATGAAGGAAAAAGGGTTTAAACATACAGGGAAAAGGCAGGAAATGCTTGAACTATTTTCTATTTCTGATAAATATTTAACCGCAAAGGATGTTCTGGACAGATTAAAGGAAGACTATCCTGGACTAAGCTTTGACACGATTTATCGAAACCTTTCTTTATTTGTGAATCTGGGCATTTTGGAAATGACGGAGCTTTCAGGAGAAAAACATTTCCGCTTTACTTGTGGAGGAAGCCATCATCACCACCATTTTATTTGTCTAGAATGTGGTAAAACAAAGGAACTTGAAACTTGTCCTATGGACAAAATATTGGATAATTTATCTGGTTTTGATGTAACTGGTCATAAATTTGAAATTTATGGATCATGTCCAGAATGTCGAGCATAAGAATGACCTAGTTTTAAATGTCTAGCTCCAGGTGCCATCGGCTCGAGG
>NZ_JBALOX010000210.1:0-6843 GCF_036965165.1 Bacillus sp. JJ1521
GATTTCATTATTAATGAAGGCAAACTTAAAAAAGTATCATGAATGCTACTAAAAGAAAGTGAGTGTTGATCCCAAAAAGGATTAATGCTCTTTTTGCATTTACCTTTAATGTAAACACTTCCCGCCCATAATCCTAGAAAGATTGTGAAGAAATACACTTAAACTAAAGGGTAGCTTTAATTAAATTTGAAAAAAAAGAAAAGCTTAGAGATTTATTTCATCTCCAAGCTTTTTATATCCTAATAATAATTTTGTATTTGAAAATAAAACCCGTTAGGTTAACCAGCATTTTTTTCTATATTGATGATTTTTTATACTAATGAACTGGAAGTAATGACAGGATAAAGGTTTCCGTTAATTGTGAAGGAAACCCTTCCTGACTCTTCTGAAACAACTAATACGAGTGCATCACATTGCTCCGTTAGGCCAATAGCAGCTCGATGTCGAGTACCTAACTTTTTTTCACCTGCATTCATCTTAGATAAAGGTAAAACATTTGCTGCTGAATAAATTTGATCTGAGCGTACAAGGACCGCTCCATCATGGAGTGGATTTCCAGGAAAAAAGATTGATTCCAACAAAGCAGAAGTTAGATTGGCACCAACAAAAGTACCGGGTTTTATATAAGAGTCAATCAAATCTTTCCGTTCAATCACAATTAATGCGCCATGTCTTAGGCTAGAAAGATGTTGTATTGAGGAGGATATATCTACAAATTTATTTACAAATGGGGATAAATAACAATTTAAGTAAAAAGAAGAGGCAACTGTTTCTATTGCTTCAAACTTTTCTTTTAGCCCTTCAATTCTACCTAAAAGACAATTATTTTCATTATCTAAACCCTCGACTAAATGTTCAATTTCATTTGTTACATTTTGAAGCTCATTAACTAGCTGTTGTTTTAGTGGAGAAACATCGCAATTATTTTGTATCAATAGAAACACCTCATTAATGAGTTTTTTTACATAAAGTAAAACTTTAATCAGTGGGGTTTTCTTCATTCTTCAGTGATTGTTAATCGAGGCCAACATGATTTGGGTCATAAATAATTGGCATAGAGCGTGGTTCTTAGATTGTTCCTTCAATCATGTATTTATGGGTTATTACCCTCCACTAACTTCTTCGGTTTCACTTAGTTTTGTGTTGTGGATTTTTACTGCCTGTAAATTCAGGATAAACAACCAAAGAGGGTAAAGGCTCTACAATCAACCGCATGATACTAATTACTGATTGTAGTTGGCATCGTTAACCAAAACTCAATTCCTTCTAAATTTTATTCCTTAACAAGCCTGAATTTCCACAAAAGACTGCGGGGATATTCAAACCAACTTCATGTAACGCACCTTGTTTGTAAACATAGCAAAACTTTGGCACAGCTGCCTTTATATCGTAATGTACTTGACTACTATCCCCATATATAGGTTTATTGCATGTGGGGTTGAATAAGCATTTCTTTTTCTATTTTCCCAGAAATGGTCCAATCATATGCATATGGGGAATTCCTAACATGATTTTTGAGTTTTAGGAAAACAGAGTAGCATACTAAATTGTTTCTTTTACCTGATTAATTGAAGCAAACCTATAATTTATCCACCTAAAATACTGATAAGATTACAGCATATTTAGGCAAGAAAGTTAATATTATTATACGTAGTAATCCCAAATTTGGAGTTTCTTCGAGTCAAATGATAAATGAAGTATTGGGGGATTGAATATGTTTATTCACATCGTTCAGCCAGGTGACTCTTTATTTTCAATAAGTAGAAGATACGATTCTAATATCGAACAGATACGTAGTACCAATGGTTTAGTGGAAACCAATATTGTTCCTGGTCAAGCTCTTCTCATACCACTTTATATCTATACTGTTCAGCCGGGCGACACGCTAATTAGAATTGCAAGAAAAGCATTTGTTCCCTTAGAGCAATTAAGGGCAGCCAATCTCCTAATTAATCCGGATTCATTACAAGTAGGGATGAAACTAACGATTCCAAATATATCGAATTACCTTGCATCTACACTGAGTTTTTACGCTGTTAGAACCCCAGAATTGGACCAGAATTTAATCAGGGATTTTGCCCCTTACAGTACATCTATATCGATTTTTGAATACCACATTGCTGGTAATGGGGATCTCGCTAACACTTTAAATGACTTGACTGCAATTCAAACAACTTGGAGTCATCGGGTAAGACCACTAGCAACGATTACCAATTTGACACCTGAGGGTTTTAGTCCCGAGCTGGTTCATCAAGTATTAAATAATCCTACCGCAAGGGCAAATCTCGTTAATAATATAACCTATTTAGTAACAAATAAGGGGTATGGCGGGGTTAATATTGATTTTGAACGTATCTTGGCTGAGGACAGAGATCTGTTTACAGGTTTTTTACGCGAATTGAGGGATCGTTTAAGGCCATTGGGACGGACGCTAACCATTGCTGTTCCCGCAAAAACAAGCGAAGAAATTCCTTGGCTAAGGGGATATGATTTCGGAGGAATAGGGTCAGTAGTGGACTTTATGTTTATCATGGCTTATGATTTTCACCATGCAGGGAGCGAACCAGGACCTGTAGCTCCAATTACCGACGTTAGAAGAACAATTGAGTTCGCCATAAAACTTGTTCCTCGTAGGAAAATTATTTTAGGCGTGCCTTTGTACGGGTATAATTGGATTATTCCTTACAGACCAGGTAGTGTTGCTCCAGCGATTTCAAATCAAAGTGCTGTGGAATTGGCTATGAGGTTCCAATCACCGATACAGTATTCAACTGAATTTGAGTCCCCTTTTTTTCGCTATACAGATCCAACGGGAATTAGACATGAAGTTTGGTTTGAAGACGTAAGAAGTATGGCAGCTAAAATGATATTAATTCGAGAGTATGGTCTACAAGGGATCGGTGCATGGCAATTAACACTTGGATTTGCGCCGGGGCCTTGGCTATTAACAAAGTTTTTTACCATAAAGAAGGTATAATAATATATAATCATGTTTAAAAATATAGTTTATTACTTAATAGAGTAAAGTCTATTTATATATAACTTAATCTGCTAAATAAAGACTTCATAATGTCTCATAATACTTTTAAAGTTGTGAACCAGCATTTTCCAGATTATGCCCCTTTAATGTTAATCTTCTACAATGGGGCTTTGCTTTAATATGGAGTAGTCTCCTTTGCATGGACAATACATTTAAGTGATTGAGTTTTTTGAGGTAAAAAGCTTTTGAAGTAATGTACTTAAAGTAAAAGGTGCGTTGATCCAAGAAAGATTAATGCACCTTTTTGTTGATTGTTCAATTAACGGGGCTGTTTAGTTCAACAAGAATACCTAGGCGATGTTTTTTGCTCTGTTTAAGAATAATGGTGATTTTTGATAACTCTTCGAAAACTTACTTTCAGTTACCTGTCAGATGGTAAGAGATATAGGAATAGTATATTACTGGATTAATAAAATTGAAACAGGAAGAAAAATGAGGTGATTTTATTTTAGAAAAACTCAGGAAAATTAATATGAAAACTGCTGTATTTATGGGAATTATTTTTTACTCTTTGACTATCTTAATCCACTTTCTTATTATAAGCAAAAGTATCCCATTCACATGGGTTAATGGTGGAAGGTCTGAATCATTCGCTGAACAGCTACCAATATCTGTTATAAATATCGTTATTTCTATTATTGGAGTAGTTTTTACGTTGATTGTTGGTAGAATTAAACTATATAAATACAAAAGAGGAATAACCGTTATATGTTGGTTTTTTGTTGTACTTTGGTCTTTTGGATTTATACAACAATTGTTTGGAACACCTTTTGAAAAAATGGTTTGTTCATTAGTATTGCTTATTGGAGTTATCTCGAACTTGCGTATGGCCATTGAAAAAAAATAGATGTAACTATTTAATTAATAAGTTTGTGAACAATTACACTTAAACTAAAAGGTGCTATCCTTGAAGAATGGCTGCGATAAAAAGGTAGCCTTTTTGTTATTGTGTTAACGGGGTAGAATAGTTCAAGAAAGATAACAAAAAATGTTAGTGAATATGTTTGGCGTGAAAGGAAAAGTAACGGAGAAGGTAAAACTTTATTTAAAATATCGAAAGAAATCATATCTTTTATATACTGCACTTTTTATTGCAGGGTTCATTGTTGTTATCTTTATATTTGGACCTCCGAAGTATTATGTTGTCCCCATTTTATCAATGATAACGGCTTATGGTTTTTTAGAGTTTGTAGAATAAAAACGTTGGGAAAAAGAAAATTATTGAGTTTAGTATCCTCAACGGGGGCTTGAGTTAAAAAAGGATTGCAACGGCGGCGATCCTTTTTCTTATTTCGCGAAAGGGGCAGGTTAGTTGATGATGAGAAGAAATAAAAAAGGTCTTTTCCAAAGCCCTTAAAAGAGTAATATCAGTTAGCAAATAATTGCTACAAGGGTGGGAGGATATTAAATATATCTTATCAATTATCAGGAGGATTTATGGAGTGAAGAATTGGGTAATTCGAGTTCTAGTTATTATTGCAGGGTTACTTTTATGGGCTGTTTTGAGAATTCTATTTCATTATCCTTATTAAACTAAAGGGTGCGTTAATCAAAGAAGGATTAGCCACCTACAGCAATCGGGCCATTTAGTGGAGTAAGCCAATTGAACAAAGTTAAGAAATAACTGTGCTACACAAAAAAATTATGTTATATAAATATCTGAAGGGAATAAAAGTGTAAGACTATTATAGCGGGGTGTTTTCCAATGCAGAGGAATTATTGGATCATAACTTTCGGTATTGTTTGGACTATTATTTTTTCAGGTATGAGCTTTTATTGGGCAATGGGTGGCTTACTTGGTGTTAGATCTCTAGGAGGGTCTATTTATGAAATGTCCCTTACGCCTTCCCCCTCGTTCATCATGATTGTTTGGCTTACCGGTTTTATTAAATTACTTGGGTTAATATTATTGTTGATTCTTCTTGTTCAATGGAAGAAGCCTATAATAACCAGAATTCTTTATTACGTTACGAAAATTGTAGGGGCCTTATTGTTCTTATATGGATTTCTTAATTTCGTCACTATTACATTAAGTACGTTAAATATTCTAGATTTTGATTTAGATTCATATGCAACGTTTTGGAGGTTAATTTTCTGGGAACCTTTTTGGATGATAGGTGGAGTTTTTTACTTTTTTTCCATAAAAATCACTAAATCTTTATTCAACTACTGAGGGATTTTCTTTAATAAGCCATTCTGAGACACTCTTTCAGAATAGGGCACGATTGTTTAATAAGTGTCTCTTTTCTACTTCAACTAACGGGGCAGTTTAGTTGAAGAAGTAATTTGTATTTTTACCGGAATATAATTTATCAGATATATTTAGGGGAGTATAAATGGGTTTCTATTGGTTGGCTTCATTTTTTGGTTTTTAATTGTTGCTTCATTCTTATTATTAATATTGGGTTTATAGAAAAAGTCTTGGAAAGTTGTTTATGGTAATAAAGTTAGGGAATATATAGGATTTGCTATTGTCTTAAAACTTCATGCAGCATAGTTTCCTAAGCCAATGGGAAACCTACTGTCATCAAAATATAAAAATGAGGGATCTCAAATCAGACAATATCTAAAGCGTCTTTCATTGCTTTCAAGTATGTTAGTGTTGACATCAGGGTTCTCTATCCCCCCGCATAAATCTATGCCTACAGAGCCTAATAATAGAGATATCACTTCCACGGAAGTTAATAAAGATGTTCTATACAAAAAAATTGAGGCATACAACGAACAGTTTAAAATTGAACCGATTGATGCACAAGTCGATAGAGTATGGAAAGCAATACCGGGTTACAATGGGTTGCGGGTGAATATAAAAGCCAGCTATAAAAAAATGAAGATAAGTGGTGAATTTGATAAAAACAAGGTTATCTATAAAGAAATACCGCCTAGTGTCCATTTGGAAGATTTAGCTCCCGAACCGATTTATAGGGGTAACCCACAAAAACCTATGGTGGCTTTTTTAATCAATGTCGCCTGGGGTGACGAATACATCCCAAAAATTCTCAAGGTTTTAAATGACCATCAAACTAAGGCAACATTTTTCTTTGATGGAAGTTGGGTTAAAAAGAACCCCAGTCTAGCTAAGACGATTAAGGATGCTGGTCATGAAATCGGCAACCATGCTTATAGTCATCCTAATCTCCAACAGCGTTCTGAGCCCGAGACTATGGAAGAATTGAAAAAGACCAATGATGTCATTAGGGGAACCCTTGGTCTAACACCAAAGTGGTTTGCCCCACCAAGTGGAAGTTTTAATCAGGTAACGATTCAAGTAGCTAACCGACTTGATATGAAAACGATTCTATGGACAGTCGATACGGTCGATTGGAGAAAGCCTGCAACATCGGAAATGGTTAGAAGAGTTGTGTCGAAGGTAGAAAATGGCTCAATGGTTCTAATGCATCCTACAAAGCCTACGGCTGAAGGGATGGAGACCATGATAACGGATATTAAGGCAAAGGGATACAAACTCGGTACGGTTAGCGAACTTATGAGTGAAAAGCGCATAAATTAATCAGTTAGCTGGAAGGCAAACAGATATGCAAACCACCCTACTAACGGTTCAGTATACGGCGGGTGGTTTAATCAGCCAAGGGAAGGAACGAGGAGATATTTTAATCGTTAAATCAGATGGAGAAATCTTGAAATACCTTGCAATTGTTGAGGGGTAATCAATTTTGTATATTATAAAACAATCAAAGTAAAGGATGCGGAGTTGAAAATAATGGTGTCACTAATGGAATACATTTGCTAGCTGACGTAGGACACCTTTTAGTAAATTAATGAATTTGAAACTTTTTAAAAGC
>NZ_JBALOX010000211.1:0-1788 GCF_036965165.1 Bacillus sp. JJ1521
GTTATATCAGCAGTTATACACAAACATTTTCTAAAACAGGCGAATTTCTAGTGTTATGTAATGAATATTGTGGAGTTGGACACCACTTAATGATGGCGAAAGTTGAGGTGACCGAATAATGGCGAATTCAATCGAGAAAGTTGACAAAAAAGATGCGAAATTAGCAATGGCTCACTTTTATGTAGCCTTCGCTGCTTTATTTCTAGGAGGAACTGCTGGATTACTTCAGACACTTGTTCGTTCGGGGAAATTTACATTACCTGCCGGAATAGGCTATTATCAATTACTAACTGTTCACGGCGTTTTATTAGGACTTGTACTTACTACATTTTTTATCATTGGTTTCTTATTTGCGAGCTTAAGTAAAACAGCAGGTACCCTATCACCAAAGTTGCGTTTAACTGCTTGGATTGGTTTTTGGACGATGACAATTGGTACAGCATCAACAGCAACTACGATTCTATTAGGTGAAGCATCTGTTCTTTATACATTCTATGCTCCTCTACAAGCACACCCATTCTTCTATATCGGACTAGCGCTTGTTGTAGTTGGTAGCTGGATTGGTGGATTTGCAATGTTTGCCCATTTTGGGAAATGGAAAAAAGCAAATCCTGGTGAAGTTACACCTTTATTAAGCTTTATGGCTGTCATGACGATGATTTTATGGTTGGTTGCAACACTTGGGGTTGCTGCATCAGTTCTAATTCAATTTATCCCATGGTCATTTGGTTGGGTTGACACAATCGATGTCCTTATTAGTAGAACATTATTCTGGTATTTCGGTCACCCACTTGTGTACTTCTGGTTATTACCAGCATACATGGCATGGTACGTTGTCATTCCTAAGGTAATCGGAGGAAAGATTTTCTCAGATGCCCTTGCAAGATTATCCTTTATTTTGTTTCTATTATTCTCAATTCCAGTTGGATTCCACCATCAGTTAACTGAACCAGGTATTGATCCAAATTGGAAGTTCTTACAAGTTGTTCTAACATTCATGGTTGTTATACCTTCTCTAATGACTGCTTTTTCATTGTTTGCATCATTCGAACTATATGGAAGATCAAAGGGTGCAACAGGTTTGTTTGGTTGGTTTAGAAAGCTTCCTTGGGGAGATGCTCGTTTCTTCGCACCATTCGTTGGTATGTTATTCTTCATCCCAGCAGGTGCCGGCGGAATTATCAATGCAAGTCACCAGATGAACCAAGTCATTCACAATACGATTTGGGTAACAGGTCACTTTCACTTAACTGCTGCAACAACTGTTGTATTAACATTTTTTGGAATCTCCTACTGGTTAATTCCACATTTAACTGGTCGCGTATTGACAAAAGCAATGAACAAGCTTGCGATTATTCAAACAATCGTATGGACAATTGGGATGACATTCATGTCAACATCGATGCATTTTCAAGGATTACTGGGAGCTCCAAGACGTTCAGCATTCTCAACGTATGGAGGTTCTGAGCAAGCGGCAGAATGGATTCCATATCAAATTGCACAAGCAATTGGTGGAACAATTCTATTTATCGGGATTATCCTAGTTCTTATCATCTTCATTAACCTTGCCTTCTTTGCACCAAAAGGTGAAACAGAATTCCCTGTAGGTGAAGTGGCAGATGAAGCAGAAAAAACACCTATGCTTCTTGAAAACTGGAAGCTTTGGGTTGGTGTGTTAGTGGTATTAATCTTAATCGCTTATACAATACCATTTGTCGATATGATTCAAAACGCACCACCAGGAGCCAAACCTTTCAAACATTTACTATAAAATAGAAAAGCACAAGG
>NZ_JBALOX010000211.1:1826-2297 GCF_036965165.1 Bacillus sp. JJ1521
GCGCCTGAAGCTAGACATTGAACGAAAAAGCTACGCAACCATTTGTTGCGTAGCTCTTACTTTTTATAGATCGTAAATCGCACGATATTTAGCTTCTAAGTATTGGATTAAATAGTTTGCATTTAACCCCTCACCTGTCACGTCCTTGATGATTTCTAATGGCTTTTTAAGTTTTCCATACTTATGAATATGTTCAGTTAGCCATTCTCTTATAGGAAGTAAGTTCCCCTCTTCCAGCAATTCATCATAGTTAGGAAGATCCTTTAACATCGCATTTTTAATTTGAGCCGCATACATATATCCAAGTGCATATGAAGGGAAATAGCCAAAGCTGCCACCAGCCCAATGGACATCCTGTAATACCCCTTTTGCATCATTTTCTGGACGTATTCCTAAATATTCTTCATATTTCGCATTCCAGATTTCTGGTAGGTCCTTAACCTCAATCTCATCATTAAAAAGACCTTTTTC
>NZ_JBALOX010000211.1:2398-4764 GCF_036965165.1 Bacillus sp. JJ1521
ACTGAGATTCATGAATTCCCATTGAAGTTCCTCCTGCAAGGTTTGTACCAACTAAATCAGGCGAAATATTTTGCTCGTAAAGCGCATGTCCGCCTTCATGGATAGTACCAAAAACAGCTGTTCGGAAGTCATTTTCAACGTAATTTGTCGTTACACGAACATCACCGGGATTTAATCCTGTTGCGAAAGGATGTACTGTTTCATCAAGTCGTCCAGCGTCAAAATCATACCCCATTTTCTTAAGAATTTCTAGGCTAAAAGCACGTTGCTTTTCCTTTGGAAATTCTTTAAATAAAAATGACGTTTCCGGCTTATTCTGTGACTCAGTCACCGCTTTAACTAGTGGAACGATTCTTTCTCTCAATTGGGCAAATACTTGGTCCACTACCTTCACCGTTACTCCCGGTTCATACATATCAAGCAATGTGTTGTATTTATTCCCTTCGTAGCCCCAGTAGCCAATAAATTTTTTCGTGAAGTCGACGAGCTTTTCTAGGTAAGGTCGGAACATGTCAAAATCAGATTTTTCTTTTGCATCCTCCCATACGGATTCCGCTTTTGATTGCAAGATGACATATTCACGGAATTCATCTGCAGGAATCTTTTTATTCCGTTCAAAATCCTTTTGACATTCCTCTACGACTTTCTTCGTAATTTCACTAATCTGTTGCTGTGCTTCAGGAGTCGTTAATTCTTTTAAATAGGACTCCATTTCAGCAGAGGTTGACATTGCAAATACTTCAGATGACAGCATTCCGATGACTTCAGAGCGCTGCTCCACTCCTTTTTTCGGTGCGCCTGTTCGTAAATCCCAATACATTACCCCAATTGCCTCATTATAGCTTGTCATCTTTTTGACTAACTCAAGAAANNCAATTACCTTTGTCGGTAGTACACTTGTAATGTTATTCATGACTACATGATCAATAGTATCTTCTACAAAAATACTAACAGTTCCTGCATCCTCACTGGAACGAATTAAACGACCGATACCTTGTCTTAATCTTAATAACATATATGGAAGGTCAACCTGTTCAAACGGCATTTTTGATTTTTTTCTTTTTGCTTGAAATACCGGATCATTTGGAGGGAATGGCAATGACCAAATGATGACGTTCGATAATGAGGGCCCTGGAATATCAAGTCCTTCCCATAATGAAACGGAACAAAGGATACTTTGCTCATCATTTTGGAACCTGGAAACAAGTCCACTAATTTCTTGATCCCCTTCAAATAGAATGGGATATTTCTCAGTGTTACAATTATCCTTGAACGCCTGTAAATCTTCCTTAGAATTAAATAAAAGCAGTGCCCGCCCTTGTGATTTTTCAATTTCATTCCATGCAAATTCAAATTTTGATCGAAACAAATCATCATTAGTATGAAACATAGGCATCTGGATTTTCATCTGATTTTCATAATCAAATGGTGATTCAACCGAAAACGATTGATAGTTTTTTATTCCTAAACTATTTGCGATGTAATCAAAAGATTCATTTTCAGATAAAGTAGCAGAAGAAAATACAAATGGGATCTTTTTCGAAAAGACTTGATCCGCTAAAATGGTTTCCACTGCTTGTGGCATAATGACTAGGGTGTAACTTGCACCATCTGCCTCCACCCATGTAATTGCATCATTTTCCTCACCGAATAGTTTTAAAGAATATTCCATTTGATCCAAGTATTCATCAACAATATGTAATTCGTATTGGTCAAGTGTATACGTCTCTGCCTCAAACACAAGATTATTACCAATCTCCACAATCATCTGATGTAGTTTCTTAGCCTCAGAAACTAATCGTTCAGTCCTCTCGATATCCATTCGATCAGAACCTTCAACTGTTTGGCTATTTTTCCCGAGTCGACTATAGAACTGCTCATTTTGCTCAATCGTATCTTCGATTAATTGAGCAAATTCTTCACGTATGTCATTTTCTAATAGTCGCGTTAATAGCGTTTCCAAGGTAGTTTCCTGAACACGATAGGTCAATGCTTTTTGTGCAGAGAATTCTAGTAAATGACCTTCATCAAAGACTACACAGCTGCTCTCAGGTAAAAATGGAAGCTGCCCTTCTCTTTTTCTGGCTTCCATTGTCCATATATGCTCCATATAAAAATCATGAGAACAGATAATTAAATCAACAGCCTTTCGATAATGATCCCTGGATAATGTGAGACCACACCGGTGGCGCAAATCACATGAAAAACAATCCTGAAAGTTATCCCATGCGACACTTTTCCATTCCTCATCCGTAAGCTCAGCATATGTTTTTCGATCACCGTAATGGTGGAAGGTTTGCATCGTGGAATGACTATGTACAAAATCAGGTAAATCGTGATAGATTTGTGCAATTTTTTCATTTGTT
>NZ_JBALOX010000211.1:4833-5526 GCF_036965165.1 Bacillus sp. JJ1521
CTAATGCTTCAGCGATTTTTGCAATATCTCCTTCAGGCTTCACAAGCTGTTCTATTAAGGACTCATCTGCACATGAGATGATCGCAGGCTTTCTCATGTACCTCGCATAACAAATCGCATATAATAGATAGACAATCGTTTTACCAGTACCTACTCCGGCTTCTGCAAATACAATTGATCTTTCCTTAAACGCTCTTTCCAGCTGAAATGCCATAAAAATTTGCTCATCGCGAAGCTCAAAGCCTTTTTCAGGAAGGATGTCGTAAAAGACATCGCCAATCCACTCATTGAATTTATCAAAAAAATTATCATTTTTGGATATTTGAAAGGGTAGCCCTTCTCCAATCATATGTAAAACCCCCAAAACCAATGTACGCGCAATATTTAATTATCTACTAGTAAATTAGGTAAGTCAATATATTTTAAAGTGCAAGGCGCTCGCATAATTCGGTGACAAGCATAAGANNGGCGCCTGAAACTAGACATGAAAGAAAGAAAAACCCGCCGAAGCGAGTTCCTTTGTATGGTTCTTTCATTCACTTTTATATCGTAAAAAATCAACATCAATGGCTGTTGAATGAGACATCGCTTGGAGAAGGTCGGCTTTTGCTTTGGCAATAGATTGTAGCGGATCCAGTTCTTCCCCTACTTCAGTCAGTAAAAACTTGTATGTATCATTCAACGCATCTTGAA
>NZ_JBALOX010000212.1:0-314 GCF_036965165.1 Bacillus sp. JJ1521
TGTTTAAATAAAAAACTCTCAACGTATATACAATGAGAGTTCTCCTAATAATAATGAAGTTTTCAATGAAAGCTAAATTGGAAACATGATGACAATCGCTGATTCCTACCATAACGACCTAAGCCTTTTTCGTAAATAATTCAAATAACTCCTTGGCACTATGTACTTCTTTATCTGGTTTATAGGTAGCATTTGTCGGTAAATCTTTCTTACGATGATTCATCCAGATCGCTTGCCAGCCTGCTTGTTTTGCTCCGATAATATCTTTTTCAAAATTATCCCCGATATACACGGTTTTGGTTTGGTCAAGGTCC
>NZ_JBALOX010000212.1:365-10123 GCF_036965165.1 Bacillus sp. JJ1521
TTTGCATGACCAATCGTACCAGAAATAAACGTCATCTCTGCCGGAATCCACCGACTAAGGCTGAGCTGTTTAATTTTCATTTCTTGATGTTTTTCTTCACCATTTGTAAGAATCCCAAGCTGTTTCCCTTCTTTGTAAAGTACATTTAGTAGTTCTTCGATTTCCGGAAACAAGGTAATGTATTTTTGTTCGGTTACATACGTTTCATGAAAAATAGCCGCTTTTTCCGTATCTATAGGGATGTTAAAATCCTTACAGGCAGCCATGATTCGTCCGGTTTGCCATTCAAATTGGGATATTTCACCTGCTTCACTTTGATCAAATAAAATCTCGCTATACTTACGACTTGCTTTATATAATTGATCGATTTCTTCGTCTGAAAATGGCTCTTGAAAAAGCTTCCTTACCGTTTTATGAAAAGATTGTGCTTGATCATATAGTGTATCATCGACATCAAAAATTATCGTATCCATTCTCATAGCCCTCCTTATATTATGATGATATCACTTATTTATCAAATAGAGAAAATAGAGAGCTAACTAACTACTCCCTTCATCTAATCAAACAAATAAGCAACAGCACCTACCCTTACGAGTAGGAAAGGTGCAGTTGCTAGTTACTAAAAAAACTCATTACTTATGGTACTGTTCACCGTACTTTGGAAAGAGCGGTTTTCTTTAGATACGGATTTATACTTAGAAGGAACCACCTTATTTTTTAACCAAATTATACGAATTAGATAAATGGAAAAGGTGGTTCTCATTGGAGCTTCACTATTTTAAGATTTTTTGTCAGAATTTACTGTTAGGCGAATTTGGACTACAGAGTATTTTTATGTATTAAATAGTTTTTCAGAAATTCTCATGTGGAAAAACATTCATGATCGACTGCTCTTAGGCCGAGCATGTAAATGAAATTTATTAGATAGAAAAGGCCTGTACGGACATATCCACCACAAGCCTCTTTTGTATCGATTTTTAAAGAAAGAATGATTTGGGCACTACATTCACAGAATATTTCTGAAAAACAACTCAATTGTTCTCCTTTTTTAAAAATTATTTCCACTTCTGGAATGAAGGAAAACGGTCGGATCTTTGAATGATAATTATTTCCCATGTGGACTTGTTAAATGGAATAGACATAATAGATACATAGGTTTAGTTAGTAGAAGGGCGTTTTTTCTGAGGCAAAGGAGGCATCTCATTCACAGAAATCACATCATCAGTCTTCTTTGTTGGTTTTTTCCAATATTGTTCATTATTTGGTAAATCATCAAACCAAGATGCTGTAGATGGACAGTCAAGAATCATGAAATTTCCATAGTCGCCATCACGTGATTGGTGATATTTAAGGTAGGCCTTCCCATTCTCGATTGCAAGAATTTCAATTTTACCAGAAGTATGACTCATAACTAATTTGACCCGTTTTCCGAGGCCGGAGGTTTTAGCCTTCGCTTCCTCAACAATACGGTATACTTGTTCCAATGGCAGAACAAATGAAGCGTTTCCTGCTACAGGCCGATTCACAAAAAAATAATAAGGAGTAACTCCTGCCCAAGATAGTTTATCTAACAACTCGCCTAGAACAGTTGGATCATCGTTAATTCCCTTCAGTACTGGAGTTTGATTGACAACGATTACTCCTGCTTCTTGTAGAGCTTCAATTGCTCTAAGTGCCTGAGATGTCATTTCTCGTGGATGATTAATATGGGCCATGACATATATTTTTTTGTTAACAGTAGAGTGCTCTTTCAATAAAGCCAATAGTTCTTCGTCTTCGTAGATCCGCATAGGATTAAATACAGGTATTTTGGAGCCAATCCTGATAATTTGTACATGGTCAATATTACGTAATTCTTCAAGAATCCATCGCAATTTTGGGGTGCCTAGTATTAGAGGATCTCCCCCTGTAAGAAGAACATTATTAATTTCGGGTGTTTTTCTGATGTATTCAATCCCATCGGTTACATCGGACATAGCCTCTTTTACATCTGAACGAAACAACCTCTTACGAAAACAATATCTGCAGTAGGCTCCACAAACTTCAGAAACCAAAAGTAGAGCAGTAGTAGAGTATTTATGTTGGCAGCCTTTTACAGCATAGTTTGTATCCTCATCAGATGCGTCCCATCTGCCGTATTCCAATAATTCCTCAGAGGACGGAATCACCAACTTGCGAAGTGGGTCTTCTGGATCAGACCAGTCAATAAGATTTAAATAATATTCATTTATACGAAAAACAAACTTATTAGTAACGGTTTCAAGTACTCTTTTTTCCTCCTCACTCAATTCTTGTATTTTATTTATATTTGTTATATATTTGGGATTTTGCATGTTTAAAAAACCTCCTGGATAAAATTAAACTCTCATCTTATCTTTCATCTTTAGTCCAGCCACGACCGAATTGCCTCGAGACCGGACCCCACATTCCCCCCCAACCTTTATCGGACGAAGTTCTTTTTTGCATATATAAATATTTGGAGAATAATAGAGGATTAAGGAAAGCTTGATGAAATGTCTCTTTATCGTAGGCTTTCATAAGGGAGACTTTTGCTGATTTAGAATTCGGCTCAATAAACCATATCTCTCCAGCTTGATCAATTCCAAAATCGATTCCTATTTCACCAAATGTCCCATACACCTTTTCCAAGGATTCATAAATGGTAAAAAGAAATTGATGAACCCTTTCCATTAATTCCTTTACTGTAATGTCAGGATAATTCAGTACTTTTTTCAAAAATATTTCTATAGGATATGCTGATGAATGAATGGTAATAGGAGATTGCCTTTTTCCAATTCTTGCACAAACTCCAATAATATTAATCTTTCCTTCTCCATCTCTTTGTAATTCTGCCCGAAAATCAACTTTACTGTCATTGATATTAATTAAATTGATCCCTTTCTGGATGATAAATTCCCTTTTTCCAAAAAACTTGTTAATTTCTTTAACCAAATCATTCCAAGATTCTGCTTGACCTCTAACCATTTTATCCACATAGTAACTATACTCGAATTTCCCTTGTTGCTTCTTACGGATTCGGAAAATCCATCTCCCCCGTCCACCACGCACTCCTTTTAAATAAGCTTCATTATTATTTTGTAAAAACTTTCGCAAATCTCTTTCATCTTGATACAAAACCGAATATGGGAGATATTTCCTAACCTCTTTTATTTGACTCAGATCTCGATAAACCTCCCATTTGTTGAAGTAGGATTGGGAATTAAACTTTATTACTTGATGTTTATCAAGAATATCTTCAATACGTTTTGTGATAAATTTGCTTGATCTGCCACCTGCACGTCGATTGTAGAGAACGTCAGGTAAAGGGAAATAATCTTGCTTCCATTGGTTTGAATCTTTATCAAAACTAGTACCTAAAATAACATTTTTCTTAAAATCAAAGTCTTTAATTGAGAAGAAAAATAGGGTAACACCTGCCTCAACACTTGCTTTAGCCAATTCTAGAAGTCTATTGTAGCTGCTGAATTCATAATTCTGTTTGTTCAATTTTCTAATCACTGAATTATTAATAAAAGTACCCACAAGGGGACGTTTTAAAGGCACCATTAGTTCCGTCATCTCCCTGATATTCTATATAAGGTATGGTATGGCTGTAAGAAACACAAAGAAACGACATTCACCCATTCATAGATAATTTGTTTCTGAATAGCCTAAATTAATAGCCACTATCTCTAAATAGAGTGGCTTACCATTTTTTATAAAATTCCGAATTCGGATTCTAGACGAGTTTTTTTACTTAGCTATTTCCCGCAGAGATTTAATTCTGTTATATAAAGTCTTGTCAGGAAGAAGCCCGAAATTACCTCGAATGAGGGGTTCATTGTTTACTTCATAAATCCAGACCTGCTTCTCCTTGTCCAGCCCAATATCAACAGCAAACTCCCAGTTTTTAGGATAGATAGGACTCACCACTTTTACTGTTTTTAGAATGCAATCATGAAGTCTTTCTATCACTCGTGTCTTCTCCACTTCATTATAATCAAGTTGTTGTGTAAATAATGTCTCCAATGGTGTTGGGGTTCCTCCAATGTGAGAAGTTGTGACAATATTTCCAGGTGCACCTACCCTGGCACAAATCCCACCGACTATCCACTTTCCATGTACACGAAGGGCATGACACCTCAGGTCAAAATATCGGGAATCCTTTGTTGTACTATTTATTCCCTGTTGAACGATGTAACGACTACCCGAAGTTAACTTCTGTACTTCTGACCATAATGAAGTGAAACGATCAAATTCTTGTTGTTTCACTTCATTACTTCTACGAAGAAAATAGGAACTTGAGCCTGCCTGTTCGACTCTTATAACCCCCCTAGATTTTCTGCCTCGATCAGGCTTTAGATATAACTTTTTATATTTTCGGATCATATCCGATAATGTTCTTTCAGAAAGGATCTCTGTAGCAGGAAGATAAATGTTGGTTTCTGGATGACACTGAAGAACATATGCGACCGTTGACTTACTTTTTACTTGATGCCTTCCAATCGGCATAAAATCACCTACCTATATCATTTTTCCCAGTAAAATCACACACGTTCTTCGTTCTCACGAATCCACTTTTTAGCATCAAGATATTTTTGGTACGATACTTTGTCATTTACTTTATCGAGACCCTTTGAGTCCGGATTGGTGTTCGCCTCGATAAACCAAACCTTTCCTTGCTTATCAATTCCCATGTCTAAACCAATCACTAGCAACGGAAAACTTGACCCCAAAACATGTACGATTTGGTGGGATAGATCAGTCAATTCTCGGACTGTATTCATTGGATTCAATTTTTGATCGTTTTTTTGCAAGACTTCTTCCAAAGACAAATCAAAATTTCCCCTTGCTATATTAGTGACTACAGCATCTTTCTTCTTCGCCACAACGCCGGACATGAGAGAAGGCCGCCAGCAATTCTTTACCTTTTGCATAACCACCCGAATATGAAAAGGGCCATCGTTAAAAGTAGCTAAGTCTATTCCCTGCTGTACAAGATAAGACTTCCCAGTACTAAATCTCCCCGTTAAATCCTTTACAAGTTCGGTGAAAGAGACTCGCTTAGTAATATTTTCATAGGATAGCTCATATTCAGAGTTGCTGATCCGCTTGACCCGGCTAATCCCCGAACCTTTTCTGCCTATATTTGGTTTGATATAAACTTGAGGATGGGATTGCACCATTGTCTTAAGACTCTCAGTAGAAAACCAATGGGTTTCCGGGACATGACGAGAGAGGATTGGATCCTGCAACAAAGGTATTGTTTTTTTCATCTTGCTTCTAATAATTTTATGCACCTGCAATATTTTAACCTCCTTGTATTGTTTGTCATGACCGCCCAAATCTAAGCAAAATGGCTTGGAAGGAGGGGATAAACCTTTTAACTCCTTAAATTGAATATTTATATTTTACCTATTTTATTGTATTTGCTTTCTGCAAAAGTGTAATAGGTAATCTGCCTTTATTTATTTTGGAAATCAATTTAAAAATTCCTTATCGTCAGTTTCACAATCATCCCGAACTAAAAATCACGTTCCTATGACGGATTTGTATTCTGAACATAAGGAGAGGGAAATACTCTAGTTTATTTATTAAGCCAATTGGAGAAAGATTAGGGATTGGAGTTATCCGATTAAAAAAGTTGGAAGACTCTCATTATGAAGTCCACTATAATGGCCAGGCTGAATTTTTTGAGTCAAAGACTGAGCATTACTTGCTTTGAAGGAAAAGGTGAGTATCTCATTCAAGGTGTAAACCTTTTGAGGACAAATTCCACACTTGTCCATGTCGGGTTATATTGTTGATGCATAGACTATGTTATCTTTGAAAAAGGAGGTGTGTCTATGAGCGGCGGCGGATACGGAATGGGTATGGGTTCAGAATTTGTATTGATTGTTGTACTCTTCATCCTACTAATCATCGTTGGTACTTCATTCGTGAGCACTGGATACTGATCGAGTCTAATCTGTATCATTGAAATTGAAACAAACCCAAACCTCTATCGAAAAGAAGCGCGCTATTGCGCTTCTTATCTTAAATATCCTAATTCCACCTTCTTTAAACGAGGAATTAGGATTTTGTTTTTCAACAATCGCGTCCGAATGTTTATGACTTAATTGAAGATAAGATAAGACCCCATCTCAGTAATAATTTCCTCATTTGTACAAATTATTTAAGTTTATTTATTCTATGTATGCCATATAGTTTCAAACTGTAATATATTAACCATAGTAGAAACAAACCGCTTAAAATCAACATTTTGCTTGCCCTATGTGTAACATCTTTAAACTGGATTTTCTACGAATTATTATATTTAGTTAGCAAAATGTAGCATGTTGTTAGCGGTCAATGATATGTAATTGACTAGATTCCTCCTTTATTGTGAAGTTGTCCCCTCTAACTTTTCTCTTTATAATTTTACAAATAAGTCGCTTTGTTTCAATCAAAAAAAGCAAAGAAGAAATCTTCTCTTTGCTCTTCTAACCTATTAACTTGTTTTAGCAACGCAAACTACCCCTTAACCACGGACGAGGTCGATAAGGACCGATTGGTACTTGAATTAGACTTGTTTTATTATGTGAATCCATCTTGTAAATTTTATCAGATACGTTCGCACTAAATCCAAGAAGTGGATGTCCTCCCCACCCAATCGCTGATGCAGCTAAAAGTAGTCTCTGCACCAGCATACCTGCTTCCATTTGTTGGATTCGGTAACCTCTTCGGCCAAGTGAAGTTTTGTAATGCTCCTTTTCTCCTGCCACGTGAAAGCATAATGGTACTTGAATCAAATTTACATTATCTGCAGACATTCCGTATTGAAGATTAAGTCGATGGTCTCCAGGTTCTATCTGTCGTAACGAATGAGTAATACTATCATAAAAATAAGCAGCATCTGGAATCCCTTCTACATTATGAAAACAGCCGTACAGTGAGATACGGGACCTATGCTCCTTTAGTTCACTGTCCAAATCATTTCGATACGAGAATGAAGCTGTTGCCTCTTGTAATAAACTAGCTAGTTCCAGTTGATTTACCTTTCCCATAGTGAAATCCATGTCCGGTGAAAAACGCTTTTGCAAGACCGATGCAAGGTCGTACGATAAACGATTCACTAGAGGAAGAGTTACTTTATGACCTTCAAAAATTCTTCTCTTTTTTGGCCAAATCTTACTAATTGTTTCCGTTGATTCAATAAAAGACTCTTCATTCAACTTTGTTAAAATTGGATACTCTTGTATCCTCTCTGATCGTAAATAGTAATTATTATCCTTCATTTCATTCAGCTTACTAGACAATTCTACGGAATTAATATTCCCATATCTATCACTCTGATGCATATTCCAGTTTGTTGCTTCTACAGTGAGTGGGATTACCGCATATACGCTTTCTTCTTTCTCGGAAAGCCCGAGTAAATGGTTGATTGCCCTATCTAGAAATTGGAAGTACACCCCTGTTTCAAAGCCAAACCGTTTTGCTACTTCGAGTAACTGTCCAATTAGAACACCCGTATCCAACCCTTGTAAACGGTAGGAAAAGTTGTTGTATTTAAAAAAATTTTTCCAAAACATTGTTGATATAAAAACAGTACCAAAACATGTAGACAAATCAATGCGATTACCAAGTGCTTGGTTGATATATAAATCAAAATTACCCTCTCGCAGTAACACCAATCGGTGGTGTGCGACATCATAATGGTATACGCCAAAAGGCAAATCCTCCAACTTAAGATAAACGTATAATTCGTTTGGATATAACGCTCCGCCGGAAGGGGCATACCGCCTGTACGACTGCATTAAATCAACGTCTTGATCCATTGTTATGACTGATTGGCTTATTTGACTAAGTCCAAATACATACCAAAGAAAATGCCCCAGTCTGCTAAAATTAGGTTTGCTGGGGACATCCTGTTCATCTAGCTTTAATGGCACATCTAAAGACAACGGAAAATCATGCAAGCCACGGTATAGTTTATAGGTCAAAGGTGAGTCTTCCCAATCGACTACCCGATCTGGTGGGCTTACTTTATCAATATCAAAATGTAAGTTGTTCAGAAATTCATCCAGACTCATCCTATACCTCCTAGTCATTCTTATGGAAACGGGTGTGGATGTGGATTAAGCTGTTCAAGTGTAAGAGGTTGATTCTCATAACCGAGTTCCATCGGTACCCTTAATACCCTCTCAAGTCCAGTTATACGGGTAAGATGGTGTCCGAATGTCATCGGCAACATCCCTGGAATTAATACTTTTACACAGTGAAGTCCATTTCGTAGAGTTTCCGATGTCGACTGATCCACGACAATTACATCGAGTTTCAAGCGACGAAACTCCTGAAGTATTTCTTTAAGATCTTCGGTAAGGTCTGAATGAGGCGTCTTCAACTTGAATTCCTCGGCAAACGTTCGCAATGAACGATTTTCATGCAGCAAAAAATTTAGACGCTCTTCTGCTTCCGGTAATCCATATAGCATGCCATGATCATCCATTTTCTGGACAAGGGAAGAATCCTGTAACATTTGAATAAACTCTCCCTTGTTCCCCTCGAATTTATCGTCAAGCGTGAGCATCATACCAGCCAATTCATGAATTGCGCTTTTTACTGCCCGTACCGGGTCAGGATGCGCTCCTGCAGCACAAATAACATTTAATCCTACGTTTTTTCTGTTTTTTGCCAATGCCCATACACTCGGAATTCCGTGTTCCATCGTCGAATTGAACAATAATATTTCATACCCTGCAACTGTACGTATACGTTCTATCATTAACTCCAATTCTCGATCATTAGTTGAATATGGGTCTAATTGAGGAAGTGACATTTGAGCGTACCAAGTCACCAAGAATGAATCCCGTTCCACTACTTCCATTATTCCATAGAAAATAGCTTCTTCTAAACTTCCGCCTAAAGCACATCCGTTTGAAGTTTCGTAAACAAATCCTTCCCCATCACCTAAGCTGTAATAGGCAAGCAACTCTGGAACAAGAATCGGGCGTTCCTGCAAGAACGAATAGCCCCATACCCAATTCATGGGTCTATCTGGATCAAACGGTTTAAATGGAAAACCAGGTTGAGAATATTTGTCCGCTTCATGGATACCTACTGTGAGAGGATTTAGTGCCTTTCCTTCTAAATTGCGGAAACTATCATTAATGACAGTTCTTTTACCACGTGGAGAAAGACCACAGTACCGCTCTAAGCCTTCTAATATCGCAGTCAATTCACTTACAGCGTATGAATGAGTCCGCCCAGCTACTCCCTCATCGCCGTGCATCAAAGGCAGATTCACACCTACATCGGCAAAAGGTGGCAAGAGGTCATACATCTTCCCATTTAAAAAGCCAGCCTTAGAATCCAGATAGTCATTTACTAAGAATTTTTCTAATTCGTCTAAAGAACGGCATCGGTAACTGTCAATGCTGGTCTTGGGACTTGGTTGAAGAGTAATTTGTGCACTACTTGCTGAATCGTCGGGAAGTCCACCACAAACCGAACATAATGGGTTTGAAAGAAAGGAATGCCATGAACTTTTAAGAGTATTCAAGTTGAGTAAGAAGATTTTTCCTTCTGCGTGAGAGTCCTTTCCATCCAAAATCCTCTTTGACTCTTCAACTATCAAGTAAGCCATCTGCAAAAGCCCTGTATTAGATGCCCATACATCACGAGTAATACCTCTTTGTATGGAAAGGTGTTCCTGCAAATGACGCATATCTATTCGGTCACGTCCAGCCATAAGTCGCCTCATGTCAGCACATTGGGAG
>NZ_JBALOX010000213.1:0-8803 GCF_036965165.1 Bacillus sp. JJ1521
CTAAAAATCGAGCGCAAATACGCAAAGGCGAATTTGATTCTTATTTGAAGGGGAGAAACTCAACAATGACATTAAATGTTGTTACTAAAAAAAATGTAAACACAGATCAAATAGATAAAAAAATCGTGTATGATACTAAGGATTTAAACCTTTGGTATGGAGAAGACCATGCGTTAAAAAATATTAATTTTCCGATCTATGAAAACGAAGTGACGGCGATTATTGGACCGTCAGGATGTGGAAAATCAACCTATATTAAAACATTAAACCGAATGGTCGAGCTTGTACCTATTGTACGTATTTCCGGTGAGATTTTATATCAGGGAAGAAATATTTTTGATAAATCATATAAAGAGGAAGAGCTTCGAACTAAGGTTGGAATGGTTTTCCAAAAACCAAATCCGTTTCCAAAATCCATCTATGATAATATTGCTTATGGACCCAGAATTCATGGAATTCGAAACAAAAAAATACTCGATGAAATTGTGGAAAAAAGCTTACGAGGCGCAGCCATTTGGGATGAGGTAAAAGACCGCCTTCATGAAAATGCATATGGACTTTCTGGTGGTCAGCAACAAAGAATTTGTATTGCTAGGTGTTTAGCAATCGAACCTGATGTTATACTAATGGATGAGCCTACTTCTGCACTAGATCCAATTTCAACATTGAAGATTGAGGAACTAGTTCAAGAACTAAAGCAAAACTTTAGCATTATCATCGTTACGCATAACATGCAACAAGCGGCACGAATCTCTGACCGAACAGCATTTTTCTTAAGCGGAGAAATCATCGAATATGAAAAAACAGATAAAATGTTTTCAAACCCATCTGACAAGCGAACTGAAGACTACATCACAGGTCGTTTTGGCTAAAATAATTTATCAAGGGGAGTAGAATATGTCCATACGCACGTCATTAGACAAAGATTTAGATCGACTTAAAGAATTACTCGTTGAAATGGTAAACTTATCAAAAACTGCTGTTGAAAAATCAGTTCAATCACTTGCACAGCAAGATATTAAAATGGCTGAACAAATCATTAGTGAAGACGAAAAAATTAACGAACTTGAAGAAGAAATCAATAATCTAATTATTCAGCTAATCGCTCAACAACAGCCGGTCGCATCCGATCTTCGCACGATCATCGCTGGATTAAAAATCTCAAATGATGTTGAGCGAATCGGCGATCTTGCAGTAAATATCGCAAAATCTGTTGTTCATATCGGAGACGGACCATTAATCAAACCAATTATAGATATACCTAAAATGGCGAAAATGGCTATAGACATGTTAAATAATGTAATCCAAGCCTATATTGAAAAAGATGTCGAATTGGCGATTACAACAGCTAAGGCTGATGATGAGGTCGATGCTTTATACGGTAAAATCCTTAAAGAACTGCTTGAATTAATGCCAAGCAAACCTGATTCATTCAATCAAATTACGCAGCTATCCTTTGTGTCACGTAATATCGAACGGATAGCAGACCATACTACCAATATGTCTGAACATATCATTTTCATGACAAAAGGAAAAAACGTCGACCTAAATTCGTAAACGAAAAAACTCAAGCCAAACACTGGGCTTGAGTTTTTTTATGTGGTCAAATAGTAAATAGTTCCATAAACAATGGTTGATATAATAATTCCGAATGCGATCCCTCGTAATAAATTTTTATCCATTAAATGAGCCCCATTTTCTTTGCCTGTTCTAGGATGAGTCGAACTTCTTCAACCGGTAAATTTGTTTTATTTCCGATTTCCTCATAGCTCAAGCCTTTATCATATAAAGATAAAATGGAAGTATTAGATAACGACATAGCGTTGGTTTGTGGTGGTCCCATATCATAATCGATATCATTTGTAAGTAGTTCTTCCTCTAGCACCTTCACTTTTTTCTTTAATAAATACGTTTCCTGAACGACTGAAAGAGATAGTTGATCAATTTCCTCTTGCACCATTTTTATCCGGTCTTTCCCATAAAAGGAGATGACAAGAAGAAGGATTGCGATACTTAATAAAATAATAAATGCGTATTCCATATCTTCACTCCATTCCATTATTAATCTTATCGTAACTTACTATCGTGGACAACAATTTGTACATCTGTGAATTGTATTTTGATATAGTGATTAGAAATTTTTTCGAACCCAAAAATAGGACTGGAATTTTGAATAGTTAAGTGGTATGATAGGTAAGTCTGATTAAAGCTTTAATGTTTGGAGGGAAATAAACGATGCGTGTTAAAATCACTTTAGCTTGTACTGAAACTGGCGATCGTAATTATATTACAAAGAAAAATAAGCGTAATAACCCTGACCGTCTTGAACTTAAGAAATATAGCCCAAGACTTAAAAAGGTTACTCTACACCGCGAAACAAAGTAACAGTAGGAAGCAATTTCCTGCTGTTTTTTTTATTATAATAGAAATATGATGAGGGGGGCGAACAGCTTGAAGACGAAACAGGAAATGAGAAAAGAAATGAAGGGGACTTTACGTTCGATTGATAAAGATACTTTACATAAATGGTCACAGGAAATTACAGAACAGGTCCTTTCATTACCCGAGTGGACAAACGCGAAAACAATTGGCATTACGATTTCTGGCGAATATGAGGTCAATACGAAATACCTGATTGAAAAAGCGTGGGAATCAAAGAAACGAGTGGCAGTTCCAAAATGTCATCCACAGTCAAAGACGATGTCGTTCCATGATATTACATCATTTTCACAGTTAGAGGTCGTCTTTTATGGACTACAAGAACCAATTGAGGAACAAACACAAGTGGTTTTACATAATGAAATAGATATATTATTTGTCCCTGGTTTAAGCTTCGTAACAACCGGATACCGTCTTGGCCACGGTGGAGGGTATTATGACCGATATTTGGCGGAGTATCAAGGGAAAACTGTCTCCTTGGCATTTCCGGAACAGCTAGTTGAAGAATTACCGGTTGAGCCATTTGATCTTCCTGTTCAGAAAATCGTGACAAACACAAAGGTTATTGAGCCATGATTAATCTTTCAATCCAAATACTTGCCTCCATAGTTGTAGCTGTTTTAGGATATAAGCGTAAATCATTAACCGTTAGTGGAGCAGTTGGGACGATTATTGTTGGAAGTGCCGTGTCGATTGGCTTTGGATATCGCGGATTGCTTTTATTAGGTGTCTTTTTTGGAAGTTCTAATTATTGGAGTAAACTCAAGGCTGGAAATAAATCGAGTCTCAAAAATAAAGTAGCAAAAGGCGAGCAACGTGATATCGTTCAAGTTTTTGCAAACGGCGGTATTGCAGCATTTACAGGCTTAATGTTTGCATGGTCTGACTCTTTATTTTGGCTTGTCTTTTTTGTAGGGTCAATCGCTGCTGCAACCGCTGATACTTGGGCTTCGGAAATCGGGACCCTTAGTAAGAAAAAGCCGATTCTCCTTACAAAGCTGAAGCGGGTGGATGCAGGTACGTCAGGGGCAGTTTCAGTGTTAGGAACAATCGCTGGCTTCTTGGGGTCATTTCTCATTAGTGCCATTTCTTTTTTAGTTTGGCCTGAGCTTTCAGTTATTCTGTTGATAGGACTTACATTGGTTGGTTTCTGCGGAAATGTAATTGATACGATTATAGGAGCAACCATTCAAGTCGTTTATAGATGTTCTATCTGTGGCATGGAAACGGAAAAAAGGTTCCATTGTGGACAGGAAACAACCTATCTTAAGGGTTTACGCTTTTGCAATAATGATGTTGTGAATTTTATTTCAATCTTCCTAGCGTCTGGACTTGGGACATATTTCTTTTCTTTATTACAAGGATAAAATGAAAGGGAAAATCAAAAAGTATATCTAGGAGGGATAAAAATGTTAAGCTTATTGACCCGAATAGCTTTACTTTTTGGAGGGATTTATGCTGTCTACCGGTACCGTTATCGCATTTTTAATCGTGTTTTCGGAAACCCAGCGGTTCGACGTGTCTTTATTAGCTCGTCCATGAAAATCCCATTTATTCGAAACAGAATGATGTCTCAAGCCTTCCGTTAGAGAAAAGAAAGCCTGTTGATTTATTTTCAACAGGTTTTTTTGATTTTTAAGACAGAAATTTGGTAACAGGTAGAGTAAAATGTTTATAATAAAAGAAACTCATAGGAAAAGGGGGGATTTGGTGTTCAATCAGGATTATCTTTATTGGAAAATGATCGAGGGGCTTCAGCTAGAAGGTGGCTACCGAATTCTCCAATTATCAAAATCAAATAATGAAATATGGTTAGAAACAACCCAAAAAAACAAACCAAGAATTATCCGTATCCTGCGTCATGATTTGGATTGGAGCAATTGGATGCAAAGGGATATGGAAATCACAGCACAGCGCTTAGAGCAGCTAAGAAAGCGTCTATTTGCCCGCAAACTGGATGCGCTAAATATTTATATTACGACATACCCACCTGTCGATGATTGGAAATTTCGAGTAGAAGGCCCACTCGTTGCAGGAGCAAAAGGTCTTACTTCTTTACATACTGTATTAATTGATTCGGAACATAAGGATTCGGGATTACAGGAACTATCAAAGTATGTTCATACCGATGTTGATCTGGATGAATCCATTTATATAGACGTTGACATGGTTGAAAACATGAAACGTGAAGTTATTAGCGTTGCAAATGAGCGGATTTCAAGTGAAAAGCAAATCTTTCAAAATGGAAAACCGTTTTTTACATACATCTTAATTGCCATTCAATTAATAATGTTTGCTGTTTTAGAATTGCATGGTGGGAGTACAAATACAGAGACCTTATTGAAATATGGGGCAAAGGAAAACTTCCGGATTTTAAATGGTGAATGGTGGCGCTTTTTCACGCCAATGATTTTACATATCGGATTTATACATCTTCTTATGAACACTTTCGCGTTATATTATTTAGGGACAGAGGTTGAAAGGCTTTACGGAAAACTAAGGTTTTTATTAATTTATGTATTTGCGGGATTTGTAGGTAGTCTAGCGAGTTTTGTGTTTAATGCAAATATTTCTGCGGGGGCTTCTGGTGCTATTTTTGGTTGTTTTGGTGCACTATTATTTTTCGGAGCGGCCTACCCTTCCCTTTTCTTTAGAACAATGGGACCAAATGTAATTGGGATTATAATCATCAACTTGGCCTTAGGATTCATGATTCCTGGTATCGATAACTCGGGTCATATCGGGGGTTTGGTTGGTGGCTTTTTAGCGGCGAGCATTGTGCATTTACCTAAGCGAAAAGAATTTGTTAAGCGATTAGGTGGACTCGTGGTAACCATTTTGACTGTTGGTGCACTTTTTTACGTCGGTTATGTGGTACAGCCACATTCTGATAATCCTCAATTTCTCGTGCAATCCGCACAGGAATATATTCAATCAAATGAGCTTCAAAAGGCATATGACATGCTAAAAACGGCCGAAGAAAAGGGTGTAGACTCACCTGAGATGTATTTTTATTTATCTTATACTGAAATTAAACTAGGTAAGTTAGAAGAGGCAAGGGATCATTTAGAAATTGTCACGGTAAAAGCACCTGAAATCTCTGAAGCGTATTATAATCTTGCGTTAGTCTATGTCCAGTTGCAGGAATTTGAAAAAGCAAAAAAGGCAGCAGAGCAAGCGATTAAAACAGATCCAGATAATGAAAATTATAAAGAACTGATAAAAGAAATAGACGCCATGGAAAGTGGCCAATTGTAAAAAGTGCCTCGCTTGAGGCGCTTTTCTTTATTTCCCTGAATAAGTATTATTTTCCAATTTTACGTCAATGATGGATTAGTAGCCTAAACAAGTTGCTTTTGTACGTGATTGGAGTGATTCTAATGGGAAATGAAAAAGTAAAGCCAAAAGATCCGGTCTCAACAAATATACAAGAAAATCGGAGCTATTTAAGAGAAGCTCTCGGCGTAGACAAAAGCTTTGACGTCATCCAAATTGACGTAGAATATGCAGGTAAAGACATGTCCATGTTTTTAATTGATGGTCTTGTTAAAGATGATATGTTACATCTTCTCCAAAAATTTCTTGCACAACAGGATGAAGATACGTTAAAAATAGATGGCCTAGAAAAACTTTTGAAGACCTATATCCCATATGTCGAAGTTGAAAGCGTAGATGATCTTGATAAGGTTGTTGATACGGTACTTGCGGGTCCAACGGCTCTAGTAGTTGATGGACTTGATAAAGTTATTTTAATTGATGCACGAACGTATCCTGTAAGAGGACCTGAAGAACCTGATACTGAAAGAGTTGTGAGGGGTTCCAGGGACGGTTTTGTTGAAACAATCGTCTTTAATACAGCCTTAACGAGAAGAAGAATTCGGGATAAATCACTTCGAATGGAATATATGCAGGTTGGAAGGCGTTCAAAAACAGATATCATTGTTAGTTACATTGAGGATATTGCCGATCCTGCTCATGTTAAGGAAGTAAAAGACGCGATTTCAAAGATTGATACCGATGGGTTACCTATGGGTGAGAAAACGATTGAGGAATATATTTCAGGTCGACATTATAATCCATATCCTGTTGTGAGATATACAGAAAGACCCGATACAGCGGCCGCTCACCTTTTTGAAGGTCATATCATTATCATGGTTGATGGTTCGCCAAGTGTTCTCATCACGCCAACAACGTTCTGGCATCATATGCAGCATGCTGAGGAATATCGGAATAGTCCAGTTGCCGGATTGTATCTTCGACTAGTTCGCTATATTGGAGTGTGGGCATCACTCTTTTTATTACCATTATGGTATTTATTTGCTGTTCAGCCAGAATTGTTGCCGGAAAATCTTAAATTTATCGGTCCAAATGATAATGGAAGTTTACCATTGATACTCCAGTTCTTTTTTATTGAAATAGGAATTGATCTCTTAAGAATGGCGGCTATTCACACACCGACCTCCCTTGCAACAGCACTGGGACTAGTCGCTGCCATGTTAATTGGTCAGGTAGCCGTTGAAGTTGGTTTATTCACAAATGAGGTTATTTTGTATTTAGCCATCGCCGCAATTGGGACCTTCTCAACTCCTAGCTATGAGATGAGTCTTGCTAACCGGTTGGCTCGATTATTCCTGTTACTAACAACGAGTATTTTTGGGATCGTCGGGTTTGTTGGTGGGGTTACACTGTGGATCATCTACTTAGCTCGAATGAAATCCTTTAATGTGCCGTATTTATGGCCGTTTATTCCATTTTCGTACAAAGGATTTAAGGATGTCTTATTCCGTGCACCAATTCCGTTAAAAAGAAATCGACCAAAAATATTACATCCACAGGACCCAGATAAGTAAAATATGTAAGGAGTGTTCAGTTGTGAGCACTCCTTTTACCTTTATTCAGCTGTATACTGAATAAAGTTAAAAGCCTCCGGCGGATGGCACAGATTTTTATAGGAAAGTTTTCGTGGCAATAAGATCAAAGCCTAAGAACGCCACTTCCTGTGGCAATGTCTTTGTGACCCACTTCGTGTGGGCCTAAAATCTGGCCGCAAATACGCCAAAGCGTATTTGATATTTTTAAGGACTTTTAATCGAAAGACTTGCGTGTTCGTTTATTTTTGAATAAGCTAGATTTATATTGTGGACAACAGAAGGTGAAAATGTGAAAACGATTTATGATATCCAACAATTTCTAAAAAAATTTGGAACCATCATTTATGTCGGTGACCGAGTCGCTGATCTTGAATTAATGGAAGCGGAGGTCCACGAGCTTTATAATTCACAGCTCATTGAAACAAAGGACTTTCAAACAGCCATCTTTCTCCTCCGCCAAGAAATTGTATGGGAAACAGAGAAAAGAACCAAAAATAAATAAACAACTAAACTAAGGGAATGGATACATATGGAAAATTTATTAATAGGTATTGATTTAGGTGGAACAACGGTTAAGTTAGCATTTATTACACAAGAAGGTGAAATTGTTACCAAATGGGAAATTCCAACTAATAAATCCGGCGATAAAATAATCCCAGATATTGCTGAAGCAATCGATGCAAAAATGAAAGAAATTAATCTAACTAAAAACCAATTTTCTGCAGCTGGTATGGGTGCAGCTGGTCCTGTTAATTTCGAAGAAGGTATATTCTATACAGCATCAAATTTAGGCTGGAAAGAAATGTTCCCATTACAAGCAGAGCTGGAGGAAAATATCGGATTACCTGTTGTCGTAGATAATGATGCCAACGTTGCAGCAATCGGCGAATTGTGGAAAGGGGCAGGCGAAGGAGCTAAAAATCTATTGTGTGTAACGCTAGGCACTGGAATTGGTGGAGGTATTATCTCCAACGGTGAGGTTGTTCGTGGAGCAAACGGTGCAGCCGGTGAGATTGGCCATATCACCTCCATACCTGAAGGCGGTGTTCCTTGTGGCTGCGGCAAGACCGGCTGTATCGAAACAATCGCATCTGCAACAGGTATTGCTCGTTTGGCAAAAGAGTCGATTGAAGCGAATAACGAACCAAGTCTTCTTCGAGAACAATTTGAAAAAGCAGGTACAATCACCTCAAAAGATGTTTTTGAAGCAGCAAATAAAGGGGATAAGCTTGCACAAAGTGTCATTGATCATGTTACCTATCACCTCGGCTTGGCGTTAAGTCATGTGGCAAATGGGCTAAACCCTGAAAAAATTGTTGTCGGCGGTGGGGTTTCAAAAGCCGGTGAACAATTGCTGATACCATTAAGAAAACAATTCAAACGCTATGCGTTTCCAAGGGTTGCTGATGCAGCTGATATCATAATTGCAACGTTAGGAAACGATGCTGGCGTGATTGGTGCCGCATATTTGGCAAAAACAAACTTCCTTAAAT
>NZ_JBALOX010000214.1:0-4762 GCF_036965165.1 Bacillus sp. JJ1521
ATTAAATATAGTTCAAAATGTTTAAAATCGGTGTCTATTTCTTGAGCAAAATTAATCCACGTTACCTTATTTTTTTTAAAAGCTTTGTCGAACATTATAAAATAGAAATCAAAATAGAAACTTCGCATATCAATTGTATTCCAGTCTATCACTCTGTATTTTGTTTTATTTTTTAGAATATTACCTCCCCAAAAATCACCGTGCGATAATACCAAGAGTAGTTCTTTTTCTGTATGGAATGTTAATTCTTTTTTTATATACGAGAAAAATTCTATTATTGGAATGTCAGAACTAGAATCTTGATTTAAATAAATCCCCATTAAAATTTCAATACGGTAAATTATTTTTTCAATATACTGTTTTGATAAAGTTCTCTGTGGATTAGTGCTTTCCATTATTTTCAAAAGTATTGGAAAGACTTCTAAATAAAAGTTGCGGTTATTGACATAATCAAACTTCGATGTTTTTAAATTGACATAATTCTCCGTTATATTTCGCATATTTATATCCCAATTTATCACCCTAGGGGCTAAACTACACTTTTGTGCATCAACTAGCTTTTGAATATTTTTTCTAATCTCGGCAATAGAAAAATTATTAGGGAAAACGGTCGTTATATTCTTTTTTCTAAAATTTATTATTTTGTACTCTCCTAATCGTAATATCATTAAACAATGTCCATCAAATGTTGTGGTTATTGCTGGAAAAGAATCTTTTGACTTGGAGTATATTTGTTTTCTTCTATAAAAAAGATATATAAATTCCAAAACACGTTTTAACCTGACTAAAGGTTTGAAGTAATTTAATACCTTACTATTTGTTTTTTTCTCAAAAAAAGTGAGCGGTTCAGCTTTAAATAATAAAAAGTACATAAGGTTTAACATGTTGGATTCTAGATTAATATATAAAGAACCATCAATTAATAAATACGTGTATTCCATGATAACTCCTTTATAGTGGCAAGTAGCCAAGGTTACAAAGTTCCCAGTGCCAGTGACTTACACAATCTTTATTTGAGCATTGGGTTTTTTTTGAAGTATCGTTAAAGATTTATTAAAATCGTTAACTAAAGGATGTAATGTTCTCATCGGGATTTGACAGTGTTTATATAATTCCAATTCTATTTGTGAAGTGTTAGCTGGACGAATGGCCTCGCCTTGTAAAAAAAACTGTTCAACATCTTGAGACTGATGGGATGCTAACATTTTTCTTTTTAGACTACGCTCTTCTTCCGAGATTTCAATTGTGATTTCTTTTAATCTTGTAGGATGAGTTGGTAGGAACTTTACGTCTTGAGTCCCCAAAGGTTGGATTGGATTATACTCAGTCCATTCGAACACATTAGTAAAACCAATTTTATTGCATAACGACTTTACAACAAAACTAGTCAAATCATGATCTCTATGGCCACCCTCAATGCAATGAACATATATACGCTCTGGATTGAATTTTTGAATGAGACGTAGTATATCCGCTGACACTTTTTTTAAATAACGTTGGGTGCCTCCATCTGGATAGCCCAGAGAAAGTATATTTTCCTCAGGTATATTTATCAGTGATAAAGCTCGGATTGCCTCTCTATACCTTATTTCTGATTTCTTTTTAGATTCATTTGCTGAAATATGCCAACTTTCCCCACCTCTTCCTGTTCCATTAGTGATAAAAACTACTCTAATTTCTTCATTTTTCAAGCTATGCCGATATAAAGTTGTACCCACCCCTAATATGTCATCATCAGGATGAGCAGCAAAAACTAGAACGTCCGTATGATGATTAAGTACAGTTTGAAGATTTCGTCCCAACATTTTATTTGGATATCTATATAATCCCCTCGTATATTCGATCATCTTAATTAACTTTTCATTTCCTTGTATATAGTGTATTAATATAAGAATCAGTGTATTAACTTTTTTCTTCATAAATTGTAGCAATAGGCCCACTCACCTTAATTAAATATATTTTTTCTTTTTTTCATAGTCAGCCTACACAATCAAATATTTTCTTTGTTTCAGTAGACTCTAAATTGCCTCCCATTAAATTTTTTACAAACTTTTCGCACAAATCCTGATTACTAATAAGCGTTTTTACCGCCTTGAATATTTCATTTTCATCAAAGTTTACAATAAGCCCATTTTGCCCATTTACAATTTGCTCCCTAGCTGCAAGAAAATCTGTCGTAATAATTGGTTTATTAAATGCCCTAGCCTCAGCTAGTGAGATGCAATAACCTTCGTGTCTAGAAGGTTGGACATATATATCACATCCCTTAATATATGGGTATGGATTTCTCTTTGTTCCTAATAAGATGAAATGTTCTTCTAAGTTATGTTTTTTAACCAGTATTTCAAGCTCAAGGCGTGACTCACCATCTCCGATGCAATACCACCTTACGTTGTTACCTTCTTCCCTCAGTTTCATAAGAAGGCTAGGTAAAATGTCGTGCCCTTTTTCTTTGGTCAATCTACCTACAGTTAGAATGCGGATACCATCAAATCCATCATTAAATCCTTCGTCTTTTTCTGCCAATAAGGTTATTTGTTTCTTGTCGAGAATATTATAAAATACCGATGTTTTTTCTTGCAGATGCGGATAAAGTTCTATGAATTTTTTCATTCCATAATTTGAAACACAAAATATTTTTTCGTATCTTTCATAAAACCTTTCATATGGTTTTAGTTCATTTACATAATGAGAAACATCAGCGTGAATCCAAGCAATCTTAGATTTAGCTTTTATATTTTCCATTACAAATACGACTGGAAAGGAGGCTGGGACGTGATATGCAATTGCGATATCATATTCAGATTCGATCATTGGAATCATTTTAGAGTGGAACCATTCTTGTTTGAACACATTTTTAGTCATTTTAGTAAGAATGGTATACCAGCCAATTTTAAATGCATGTATAAATCTACCATTTTTTATATGTTTCCCTATCTTTTCTAATGTGGTTTTCTCATAACCATACAAACACTTAACTTTTACGTGATCAGGCAACTCCTCCTCAAGCTCTCCACCTGCCCCCATCACTAAAACAGTTACCTCATACTTATCTTTTGGTATAGTATTAAGCATGGAAATTAATGCCTTCTCTATACCTCCCATGATCATTTTACGAGTGACAATAACTATTTTCTTCATTCATTAACCTGCCTAAGATTTATTTGGATTACGTATATAGGACAGGATGAAATCTTTATCCTACATGACTGATTGTTTTAATTTATTTTCGATTGCCAATAATCTTCCTTTACTTATTTTGAAAACAATATCACAATTTTCAATTGTACTTAGTCTATGGGCTATTATTATCAGTGTCTTTTCACCTTTCAAGCCATCAATTGCCTTCATAATTTCTTTTTCTGTATCATTATCCAATGCTGATGTTGCTTCATCCATAAATAATATTTCTGGATTATGATATAATGCTCGGGCAATCCCAATTCGTTGCCGTTGCCCTCCCGATAGCCTTACGCCACGCTCACCAACCCTCGTCTCTAAATTATCGGGCAACAATTCCACAAACTCCTTTAGTTGTGCTTGCTCCAAGGCTCTCCATACTTCCGCGTCTTCAATTTGTTCATCCTCTATCCCAAAAGCAACATTTCTGCGTATTGTATCGTCTGATAGATATATAGATTGTGGGATATATCCGATTTTCTTTTGCCATAAAGATATTTGACTGTGTATGTCCTTACCATCAACGCATATCGTCCCCTTTTCTGGGCGAAATAGTCCCAAAATAATATCAACAAGGGTCGATTTCCCAGCACCCGATTCACCAATGAACGCAACTGACTGACCAATTGGTATCGTTAAGGACACGTCCCTTACCGAGAATTCCTTCTGATTAGGATAACGAAAGGAAACCCCATCTAACTTGATAAAATCATTAAAAATTCTTTCGCCACTATATTTCATTATTGGATATTCATTTTCGATACTTTCCTTACTATAAACATTCTCTTTGTTTAAAAATAAGTCTTCATAGACGATTGAGAGTGCGGGTTGGCTATATCGTATTGAAGTTATTAATGCAACTATACGGTTGATGGACGGCATTAACCTGAAGGCAGCCATAGCAAAAAGTGCCATTGTTGATACTAAATGTTCTGTATCTGACCCCTGAAAAACAATGATTAGCATGGTAATAAGAACTATGGCTACCAATAAGCTTTCTATAAAAAGTCTAGGTACTAGTTCTAACATACTCATAAAACGGCTATTGTTTGCACTTTTTTGGCTTTGATTCGTATAAGCATTTATAAAGAAGTCTTCCTTTCCCGATACCTTCACTTCCTTACTTGCACCCAGCCCTTGATTCACCCATTTAATCATTGAACCACTTAATTTTTGTTGTTCCTTTCCTAGATGACTAATCTTTTTACGAAAAAATCTAAAAAACAGAAAAACACTTCCACCTAATAAAATGGAAGCTGTAATCGTAGCTATTGGTGCTGTAATTAGTAATAATAATAAAATAAATATAGTGACAAGAATTTCTGTGAACAACTGGAATCCAGAAATGATAATTCCATTAAACACCCTAGATACTTCACTATTTACATTTCGAAGTAAATTGGCTGTATTACGTTGCAAATGAAAAGTATATGGCTTGGTCAAATATTCTTTGAACAATCTTCTTGATAATTTAACCTTTTGATTTAAAATCACCCTAATTTGTGCATAGTTAAAAAGAAGTAAATAAAGATTTTTTAAAACAAAAACCAAGAGTAACATTATTACAGAAAATATAATAAAT
>NZ_JBALOX010000215.1:0-6176 GCF_036965165.1 Bacillus sp. JJ1521
AAAATCGGGCGCAAATACCCAAAGCGTATTTGATTAAGAAAGCTCTAATTGATAACGGTTTTTTCTTATACAAAGAATATATGTAATGAAGATAGAGACCATACTTAACCAAAACGTAAAGTAACCGATTTGCGGAATATATTGATCCAACACACTATAACTTGGCATCATAAAGAAAACATAATCAATTACATCATTATGTAAGGTCCATACTGCTGCAATCACCAAATGAATCGGCTTAATGCGATAATACGGAGCATACAATAATCCTTGAATCGCCATACCAAGATGAGAAAAAATAAGCATATAACCATAAATATCAAGTCCATCAACAAAATAGGTAAGAATATTCATAACTACCGCCCAAATCCCGTATTTAAAAAGGGTAACGATTGCCAACGCTTCAATAAGTGGCCAATTTTTTCTCAACAGAAATGCGATTAACACAAAGCAAAAAAACAAGCTTGCCGTTGGACTATCTATCTGGAACAAAAATTAAAAATTTTGGTGGTGTAATGTTCAATTGACCTTCATACCAAATATAACCGTAAATTGTACCAGGAATGTTAATGAGTAAAAGAATCCAGAGCACCCAGCGTTGCCCCATTAAATATGTTATCCACTTCATCTATGTACCAACTTTCGTTTATTCTTACCTCAAGATTCTCTTAAAAACGGTTACCTTGTCAAGGAAAATTAAAATTAATCTAATAAAAAAAGCTGACCCTGAAAGTCAGCTTTTTGTTTGTTTATTTAGAAGTTACACTTGAAATGAATTCAGCGAGCTTCTGTAATTCTTCATCAGTTCCTTCAAACATACCCGGAGGCATTCCACCTTGACCATTTACTGCGATGTCTGCAATTTCTTCAGGTGCTAGTCCGTTATCAACTAACGCCTTACCTGCAGGTCCACCTTCGAGGTCTCCACCATGACAACCGATACAACCTTTTTCTTGATATAATAAGTATCCATCAGATTCCTTATCAATTTCTGCCTCTGCTACAATTTTTGCAGATTCAGCTCTTGCTTCCCAGTCTACTTGGGAAGAAGATTCCCATGTTAAGTAAAACGTAGCAGCAATAGCTAAAAGCATAAGACCAGTTGCAATTGGACGCTTAGATGGTCGACGTTCTGGACCACGATCTAGGAATGGAGCAAGTAAAAGCGCTCCGAATGCAAGTCCTGGAATTACAAGTGCACCAATTACTGTATATGGACCTGATGCATATGAATACTTAAGCAATTGATATAAGAATAAGAAATACCAGTCTGGTAATGGAATATATCCTGACGCAGTAGGGTCAGCGATTTTTTCCAATGGTGATGGGTGTGCCGCTGTTAAACATAAAAAGGCAACCAAGAATACAGAACCAACTAACCATTCTTTTAATAAAAAGTTAGGCCAGAACGCTTCTGTTTTTCCGGGATATTCGGAGTAATCCTTTGGAATATGCTTTTTATTACTTACAGGAATACGGGAGTCCCCAACAAATTTCATTCCTTTTCCGCGATGCATTATCGGTCCCCTCCTTTATAAGAGAATTTTCATTCAAAAGAGTTTTTTACATGTTTATTATCAAGGTAAAGTTAGATCCTACAATGGACCTGAAATACCTTGTTTACGAATCATGATAAAGTGGGCAGCTAATAATCCGAATAATGCTGCTGGTAAGAAGAATACATGAATCGCAAAGAATCGTGTTAATGTTTGAGCACCAACAATTTCAGTATGACCTGCAATTAAAGTCTTTAAGTATGGCCCTAAAATTGGTGTTGCGTTAACAATATCGAGTGTAACCTTTGTTGCGAATAACGCTTTCATATCCCAAGGTAATAGATAACCTGTTAAACCAAGAGCTAACATTACAAAGAAAATTAGTACTCCAACAATCCAGTTAAGCTCACGTGGTTTTTTATATGCTCCTTGGAAAAATACACGGAGAGTATGTAAGAACATCATAACGATTACTAGACTGGCTCCCCAGTGATGCATTCCGCGAACAATTTGTCCAAACGCTACTTCATTTTGTAAATAATAGACAGAATTCCATGCGTTGATGATATCTGGTACGTAGTACATTGTTAAGAACATACCAGAAAGAACTTGGATGACTACGATAAAAAATGTTAGTCCTCCAAAGCAGTAAACAAACGCACTAAAGTGATGCGCAGGGTTTACGTGCTCAGGAACCTCGTGGTCTGCAATATCTGCCCATAGAGGAGTAATATCAAGTCGTTCATCAACCCAATCAAATATCTTATTTAACATTGATTACTTTCCTCCTACAGGATTTGGCTTTGTTTTACCTAAATATAAATAACCATCTTTTACTTGACTGTCATAAAGATCTAATGGGCCCATCGGTGGTGTACCAGGAACGTTTTTACCATCCTTTTCATATAAACCGTAGTGACAAGGACAGAAGAATCGATCCGGGTTAGCTGGATCTTCAGCCCAAGACACTGCACATCCAAGGTGTTTACAAACTGGTGAAAGCGCAACGATGTCGCCCTTATCATTTTTATAAACCCATGCTGAATATGCGACGTCTGATTCGTACCAAGCATCAGTTTGATTTACTTTAAAATCAAATTTTTGTGGATCATTTGTAATCTTATCTACACCTACTACTTGTACCATGTCATGTTCAGCTTCAGGCTGAAGTAATGGGTCAATTGCAAAGCGGACCATAGGCATTAACATCCCTGCTGCCATGAAACCACCTACACCTGTTAGAGTATAGTTTAGAAATTGACGTCTTGAAACCCGTTGTTTATTCTCGCTCATTTTTTTCCCCCCTCTATGCTAAGCTAAGTCCACTCCGGACATAATTGTACACATTAAAAACTAGGACATTCTCATGATATATCAATATTTGGTACAGGTCAATAATAGGTTTTGCTGAAACAATGGCAACTATGTGACTTTCTTAGGAAAAGATAGGAATTTTTTAATATTATTTTCACATAACGATAAAAACCAAAAAATACTTGCTATATTTGCGCTGATATTACTTTTGCCAAATGTTCGTAAATAATGTAACAAGTTGTTTCATTTGATCCTGTAGCATTGTTTGCTTGTATTTTTCTTCTACATATTCAAGCGGTAAGGTTGGTAGC
Source organism: Bacillus sp. JJ1521 (assembly GCF_036965165.1). Classification (NCBI taxonomy): domain Bacteria; kingdom Bacillati; phylum Bacillota; class Bacilli; order Caryophanales; family Bacillaceae; genus Bacillus; species Bacillus sp. JJ1521. Next base: position 3,122 of record NZ_JBALOX010000215.1, read on the forward strand.
CAAATAAGGGAACCATTTAAATCAGCTTCTACTTGCTTCCAGCTAGTATCGGATGTGATAAAAATAGTATGCTTCATACCACCATCATTTAAATCGCTTGTCCATTGGTTTAAACGACTTTTTGCCATTTCTAACTCTTCACCATTCGAATAGGTAAAGGCAGGAAATAGTATGATTCTTCCTTTAAATTGTCGTTCCACTTCATTAGAAAGGATGGAAATGAACTCTCCCATTGAAACTATATTTTTCAAATTTCCTTCAAGCGAAACCGGAATTAATGGAATAACAGCTGTATCAACATATTCCTTTGCTTGTAAATAGACATCCATATCCTTCGTTACCCATTTCATTATGTATGCTTCCTTTCCCTTATGCTTTACTTAAATCAAATGCATGTTCTTTTTAACATTTAAAGCCAAACTCCCAAACTACCATACCATATTTAGGTAAAATAAAAAAGACTGACACGTTGTCAGCCCCTACAAATGTGAACTTCTCTATTTTATAATTGTTTAAGTTGTTCAGTCAGCCTCTGAAACTCTGTTTCATCCTGTTTGTCAAGCGCCTCATCAATTCGCTTTAACAGATGCTCCTTTTGAAACATATGAATGGACTCTTCAAGAAATTTTTTTGCAATCTCTTTATCCTGTTCATTCACCTGAAGATGCTTTGGCATGTAAGGATTCTCTTCAAGCACAGCCACATAATTCGGAGAATGGAAGGAGGATCTGAAATTAAGTTGAATATAAATTTCTTCTTCCCTGTTGAGTCGAATATCATGAAACGACTTTTCAGCATCAGTTGTCATGACATTTTCCTTATAAAAACGGAATGGTACATCATCAACACAATGCGTCGACATTATGATACCTCGAGGGCAGTATTGAGCTTGCTCAACAAAGTGGACATTTTTCATGAGTTGGTCATGGCTCATTAAATAGTTTAGAATCCAAACACACTCTCTTCTCTTTAGCTGATAATTATTCAGAAACCAGCGAATGAAGTCTTTTTTCTCGTTGACAGATACAGGGGTAGTCATCGCACGCTTCCCTCCTCTGCTAGTATTAAGTACCAATAATGTTTTACTGATATACTTCAACATTTAGATCAAAATATCCTTCAAAAAACATGAAAACTTTAGCTTATTCCAGTTCAGAAATTAATTCTTCAATCTCGTACTTCATCGGGTCAAGCTTTAAGAGTTCCTTAAATACTTCAATTGCCTCTTGTCGTTTACCGTCTTCCATCAAGAAATATCCAAACTCTTCTAAAAACTCTGGAGTTTCTTTAAAAGAAGTATATGCTTGACGGTAATGGTTTAATGCATCCGAATATTGTTCTAATTTATTTTTTGAGAAGGCTAGATCCCACTCAAATTGTTCATCATACTCCCCATAGCTCATGACGGAATCTAGGCATTCCACGACATCCTCGAATCTTTCTTCACGCTGCAAAAACTTTGATAACTGAAGGGTAGCTTCCACATACCCTGGATCAATTGCCACAGCTGCACGAAGATATTTTTCGGTATTTTCCTTATCACCTAGCATCATAGATATTTTGCCGGCGTAGAAAGTAAGCTCTTTATTTAACGATTCCACTTCAAGCCCTTCTAATAAGACCCTTAAACTATCCGCGAAACTCGCTTCTTCTTCATATGCCTTTGCAAGATATAAATAAAGGGAACCATACTCCGGGTCAAGTTCCTTTAGTCGCTCTAGAACCTCAATTGCTTTCTTAAAATATTTTGCTTGATAAGCTGTTACCCCATAACCAAACAACGTATTACTGTCTTCTTGTTTTTTAATTGCTTCCTCATAATACGGAAGGGCTTCTTCAAATTTACCTGTTGTACTATAACTTTCCGCAATACGGGCGTTGACATTTACACCTGCAATTTCGTCATTCCTGCGTAAAACCTTCTCATAATAAGGAATACTTTTGTTATATTCGCCATGACTGGAATACAATTCAGCTAAAGCAAAATCAATAATCGTTTCATCATCTGATTTTTCCTTTGCCAACAGTAGCTTTTGTTCACTAACCTCATATAAACCCTGCATTTGGAATAAATCAGCTTGCAAAACTAAGGATTCTAAGTATACTGGGTCATCCTCAGCAATTTGTTCTAAAATCTCGATTGCTCTCTCTTCCAAATCAAGATCAATCAGGATTTCAGCTAAAAAAACAAATAATTCGCCTTCATCGGGGTATCGTGATATTAATTCTTCAACGATTTCTTTTGCATCTTCAACAAAGCCCCATTTAAAGTAATTTTCAGCGATTGTGTATTTCTCATCATCATTTGAGTATTCTCTAAGCTGTTTTAAGGCTTTAAGCCCTTCTTCAACCTTACCATCTTCTACTAACTGAATTGCACTCTCTAATTTATGCATGAATTTTTAACTCCTCGAATCTATCTCTCATTCACCAATATGTCATTATCATAGGTAGATACAAAATAGCCTGGTTTTTTTACTTTACATTCATTACCAAATCCGGAACGAAAGTATACCTGGGCGTCTACTTTTGTGAAATTACCCTTATGCATGGTGATAGTAGGTATAAGTTTATGATAATCGAGAGTTGGCTTTTCATCAACTGAATAGCTTATTGAATCATATTCATACAGATTGTAATCCAGTTCCCCACCGACACGAATATCGCCTTTATCAGGGTATATGCCAATCTTTTTTAACATATCAATTGAAAGTGGCTCACCCTCACTTGGGCAAACTGGGATTGTCGGGATTCGATTATCCTCGGTAATCTCTCTCCAAATCATTTCTTTTCGATTAGTATTAAAAATGCCTTTCTCTTTCATCTTCCACTCAGGGATGATTGGAATTTGATAGGAATGATAGGATTCCCTAATCCAACCCCATGGTACATTGTATAAATCATCGACTTTATTAATGGTAACAATGATCACCGGGATTTTTTTTCGTCTGCAGGCAACAAGGAAAGATGGCGTTAAGCTTTCAAGTGGAATTCGAATACCTAAATAATAGTCAATTGGACTATTTAATAAAAATTGCCTTGTGTTCTTGAGTGA
>NZ_JBALOX010000215.1:6204-15352 GCF_036965165.1 Bacillus sp. JJ1521
GAATTGGCTATTTCATTTTCATTCTTTACATCCGTCATGACAAGTAAAGTTGTACAACCATTTAGCAAATAGTTTTCAGTCATTTCTTTTTTAAATGATTGAAATGATTTCTCATTCGTAAAGGAATAGTTGATCATGATATGTCCAGGTGTTAATAAATAGTGTGATAAGTTTGTTTTCATATAAGAATGTCTTGTGAGGTTTTCTTTCATATAGTCAACGCGTTGATTTTTAATAAGAATCGAGCATGTAATGACCCTATTGTTCTTTAGGACATTTGCCTTTTCTAATATATATGGCATCCAACCTCCCCTTTCGCTTTTAAATGTATCAAATACGCCTTGGCGTATTTGCCGCCCAGATTTTTTCGAGTTTGCTCGAAAAGTTTCCTTTGAAAATCTGTGGCATCCGCCGGAGGCATAAAATTGTATTCAGACGGGGAGAACCCCGACTGAATTCAATTTATCGTCTTAAGACAGGCTATGCGAAAAGTGGTTGATGTATGTTAGTTTTTGTGAGAAAAAGGCTTAAAAACCCATGGAATTGAGTTTCCATGGGCCAATAAGTATTAATTTTCTTTTATTAATGTGTTTAGATGTTCAAAAAAGCTTGGGTATGAAACAGAAATGGATTCAGAATCTGAAAGGAATACTTCATCGTTAGCAATACATGCTGCAATAGCGAGCATCATACCGATTCGATGGTCCCCATGACTATGTACTTTGCCACCAGTCAACTGTTTCTTTTCACCATAAATTATCATTCCATCTTCAGTCGGTTCAATTGTTGCACCAAGTTTGGAGAGTTCGCCGACAACTGTATCAATACGGTTTGTTTCCTTCACTTTTAATTCCGCTGCATCTTTTATAACGGTTTTTCCTTTAGCTTGGCTAGCTAATAACGCAATAACTGGAATTTCGTCAATCAAACGAGGAATAATGTCACCATCGATTTCAATCCCTGTTAAGTCAGAGGTCTGAATTGTTAAGTCAGCAATGGGCTCATTATTCTTGATTCTTTCATTTTCAATCTCAAGACGGGCGCCCATCTTAACTAAAACATCAATAATCCCTGTTCTAGTAGGATTCATTCCAACGTTTTTTAATGTAATCCGGCTGTTTGGCACAATTGCCCCTGCTACAAGGAAAAATGCAGCAGAAGAAATATCCCCAGGCACCTGAATTGTTGTCCCAGTTAGCTTCTGACCACCTTTTAGTTTAACAGTAAGCCCGTCCTCTTCAACCTCACATCCGAATGCTCGTAGCATACGTTCAGTATGGTCTCTTGATTTATGAGGCTCAGTAACAGATGTTGTTCCTTCTGCATGTAAACCCGCTAAAAGAATCGAGGATTTTACTTGTGCACTAGCAACAGGAGAAACATAATCAATTCCCTGTAGAGCACCTCCACGAATGGCTAATGGGGTAAAATTTCCGTCTTCTCTACCATCTATTTTAGCTCCCATTTGACGCAATGGTGATGTAACACGTTTCATCGGTCTTTTGGCAATCGATTCATCACCAATCATGCAAGTATGAATAGGAATTCCAGAAAGAAGACCTACCATTAATCGAGTTGTCGTTCCTGAATTGCCGGTATCTAATACTTCAACTGGCTCACGAAGTCCATCAAATCCCGCTCCCTCGATCTCTACATGATCCTTGTCTAATGTAATGTTTACTCCTAATTTTTCAAAACAGCTAATTGTACTTAAACAGTCATCCCCTAGTAAAAAGTTATCCACAATCGTTTTTCCATCTGCAATGGCTCCAAGCATAATGGAACGATGGGAAATCGATTTATCCCCGGGAATATCAATTGAACCATTTAAACCAGCAATATTTGTACGTAGCTTTAGTGAATCCATATTACCACCCCTAGAAAACAATTTTTCCATTATCCATTATATGTATCATAACTAGTCTTGCTTTCGATACACACTCTCGCCTTCTGACGATCCTCGTCACTTTGGAAGCTAATTCTTAGCACTCCATAAATTTCTTCTCTTGTCTCAATAATTCTGATATTTGTAATGCTAATTCTCTCCTCCGCAAGAAGTCCCGTAATTTCAGAAATAATACCTGGATAGTCCGGAATATCAACATATAAATCATAGAAGGAAGGAATTGCACCTTTTGTACGAGTAGGAAGTCCATCTCGAAAATTTTTGGCATCCATAAAATAATCATAAATATGATCGGCATTGCCATTTGCAACGAAATTTCGGATTTGCTCCATTTCGTCAATCCATTTTTCAAAAAGGTCTAGCAATACATTCCGATTTTGTAATAATATATCACGCCACATGGATGGATTACTAGATGCAATTCTAGTAATATCTCGAAAACCGCCCGCTGCTAATGGACGAACAAGCTCATTTTCCTGGTCATATTTTTGTGCTTGATGCACAAGACTTGCTGCCACAATATGTGGAAAGTGGCTAATTACCCCCGCGACACGGTCATGCTCCTCTGGAGTCATTATCACAAAATTTGCTTTTGTTCCGTGTAATAAGGCTTTTAATTGTTCGACTGCTAATTTACTTGATGGCGCCTCATTATGTGGGGTAAAAATATAAAAAGCATTTTCAAATAAATGTTCCTTTGCAGCAACAACTCCGCTTTTATGGGAGCCGGCCATCGGATGTCCGCCGACAAAAGTAACTCCAAGATTTCCAAAAATGGAATCCGCGATTTGAACGATTTGTTGTTTCGTACTTCCCACATCTGTTACAATGACATCTTTTTTTAGTGTATAGGAACTAAGTTCACGAATAATGTCGACGGTTTGCTTAACTGGAACTGAGATAAAAATATAGTCACATGTATGTATTACATCCTTTAATTCAAATACGGCTTCATCAATCACCTTTAATGTTTTTGCTAGAAGTGATGATTCTCTATTACTATCAAAACCGTAAATGAGCGCATCCGGATGTTCTTTCTTTATCGCAAGTGCAATTGAGCCCCCAATTAAGCCAAGTCCAATTACAAGCACATTCCCTTTCATACTTTCACCACCGAATATAGAAACAGAATGGGGGTTACTGGCTAACCCCCATAGTCTTAGTTCTTTTGATTTTTTAGCATTTCTGTAAGTAATGCGATTAGTTCACTATTTTGTTCCTCTGTGCCGACTGTAATCCGAACGCTAGATGGATAACCAAGAGGATTTCCTGAACGTACAATGAAGCCACGCTCCAATAAATAGTGAAACACATCATCACCTGGTTGTTCAAAATTAATCAAAATGAAATTCCCAAACGATGGATAATAAGATAACTTATTTTCCTCACAGAAAGTATAGAACTGTTGCATGCCCTTTTTATTTTTTTCAACATATGCTGCAATGAAATCTTGATCATCTAACGCAGCAGATGCTGCTATTTGCCCAACCCGATTGGAGTTGAACGGCTGACGTACCGGCTCAATTTTATTAATAAAATCACTATTTCCAATCGCGTAACCAACTCGTAGTCCACCTAGTCCATATGCCTTTGAAAAAGTTCTTAAAACGAGAAGGTTTGGATACTCTTTTAATACAGCGAGTGTATTCGGATAATCCTTTTCATTCGCTGCAAACTCATAATAAGCTTCATCCATGATAATTAAAACATGGCTCGGAACCTGTTTTAAGAAGGTATGTAATTTTTCTGAGCTAACATACACTCCTGTTGGGTTGTTTGGTGAGCATACCCAGACAATTTCCGTATTTTCATCTATTTGTTGGAGCATGCCATCAAGATCATGATGACCATCTATTAGTTCAACCTCACGAACCTCGGCCCCTTCGATAATGGCATTATGCTTGTACTGAGAAAAAGATGGATTCGCCATAACTGTATTTTTCCCAGGCGAAAGTAATGCAGTTGTAATAATATGAATGACATCATCAGACCCGTTACCGAAAAGAAGCTGTGTGCCATCCACACCTAAATGCCTTGCGAGCTTTTCCCTTAAATCTGTTGCATAGCCATCCGGGTAAATTGCAAATGAATCTAAGCTGTCCTTTACTGCTTCTTTTGCTTTGTCTGAACATCCATATGGATTTTCATTTGAAGCTAATTTTACAATTTTTTCTAACCCATATTCACGTTTCACTTCTTCAACCGGTTTTCCTGGTTGATATGGTTTTAGATCTAATAACTGTTCCTTAATATTCATCTGAAGCTACACCTCTTATCATAATCAAATGCGCCTTGGCGTATTTGCGCCCGATTTTTTTAGGCCCACACGATGTGGGTCACAAAGACGTTGCCACAGGACGTGGCGTTTTTAGTCTTTGATCCTTTGCTTGAAAAATTTCCATTGAAAAATCGTGGCATCCGCCGGAGGATTTAACTTAATTTAGAGAAGTTAAGACTTCTCCTGAATTAAGTTAATAGGATGAAGGACATCACTTACAAAATTCTTGAAATGGTATAAGGCGGTAGCTCTAGTTTCCTCGTTTACTAATTCCGGTAGATGCTCTTCAATCTTTTGGATAAGGGCACTTCCCATGATAACCCCATCACAATGGTCTTTAAGTGCTTCTACTTGGGAAGAATTAGAGATACCAAACCCAACAGCTACAGGTATATTGCTATAGCGTTTTACCTCTTGTAAAAATGAGTATACCTCATTATTCAGTGAATTTCGAACACCTGTAACACCAAGGGATGAAACGCAGTAAATAAACCCTTGAGCATTTGAGGCAATTTTTTCAATTCGACTTGAAGAAGTTGGAGCAACAAGAGAGATAAATTTCAAACCCTCATCCTCACATTTTCTTCTAAGGTCTTCACTTTCTTCAAAAGGAAGGTCTGGTACAAGCAATCCATCTATACCATTTTGTCGCGCTAAAGCGAAAAAGTTTTCTTCTCCTAATTGTAGCACAGGATTGAAATAGGTAAAGATAATTACAGGAATTTTTAATCCTTTTTTTCTCATTTTTGACACAAGATTCATCGAATTTTCGAGTGTAACTCCATTTTTTAATGCCCGAGCAGAGGCTCTTTGAATAACAGGTCCATCTGCTAACGGATCTGAATATGGAATTCCTAGTTCAAGGATGGAAGCACCCGCCTCTTGTAAGGACAGGGCAATTTCAATCGTCACATCTGGATGTGGATCACCTGCAACAATAAATGGAATAAATAATTTTTTAGCCTTGGGCAATCGGTTCGTAAAGGTTGTGTTCATTAGTAGCCCCTCCTTCTTCTAGATATGTCATAAGTGAATGGACATCCTTGTCACCACGTCCGGACAAACAAACAAGAATGGATTCTTCTGGTGACATTTCTTTCGCCATTTGGATTGCTTTTGCCATCGCATGTGCAGATTCAATTGCCGGAATAATCCCTTCAACACGAGTAAGTAGTTGTAACGCATCAAGTGCTTCGTTATCTGTTACACTTTCATATTTTACTCTTCCACTATCGGCAAGATAAGCGTGTTCAGGACCAACTCCCGGATAATCAAGTCCAGCAGATATGGAATATGGTTCAGTAATCTGTCCGTACTGGTCTTGAAGAAGATACGTAAGCGAGCCGTGAATGACTCCTTTCGTTCCTTTTGTAATCGTCGCTGCATGTAAAGATGTATCAACACCCTTTCCTGCTGCCTCAGCACCCACTAAACGTACATGATCATTTAAAAATGGATAGAACATTCCCATTGCATTACTTCCTCCGCCTACACATGCGACAACTGCAGTTGGCAGCTGATTTTCACGTTTTAGGAATTGTTCTCTTGCTTCATCACCAATGATTCGTTGAAAATCACGGACCATTTTTGGATAAGGATGTGGACCTACGACCGATCCAATCATGTAATAGTGATCCTCACAATGCTGCACCCAGTAACGAATTGCTTCGTTTGTTGCATCCTTCAATGTTTGGTTACCACTAGTAGCTGGAATTACCTCAGCACCTAAAAGTCTCATTCGGAATACATTAAGCTTTTGTCTTTCGATGTCTTCCACACCCATAAAAACCTTACATTCCAATCCAAATTTAGCCGCAACTGTCGCAGCAGCTACACCATGCTGACCCGCTCCCGTTTCAGCAATTATCTTTTTCTTTCCCATTCTTTTGGCAAGGAGGGCTTGACCAATTGCATTGTTTATTTTGTGTGCTCCAGTATGGTTTAAATCCTCACGCTTCAAAAAGATTTTGGCCCCGCCTAATTCTTTCGTTAAATTATCAGCATATGTAAGTGCTGTTGGTCTACCTGAGTATTCTTTTAAAATACGAATATATTCATTATGAAATTCTTCATCCTTGTACGCTTCTTCCAATGCCGTCTCGATTTCTTCTAATGGCATCATTAATGTTTCGGGTACAAATTTACCCCCAAAATCACCGTATCTACCATTTGCATTAGGTACGTTCAACACATTTATCCACCCATTTCTCTATAGTTTGTATGATTGTGTGGTCTTTTTTACCTTCAAGTTCAATTCCACTAGAAATATCAAATCCATCAATCTCATAGCTTAGAAGGTTTTCGATATTGGTAGAATCAATTCCACCCGCTATGAAACATGGAACACCTTGAGTTCTTGCTTCCTGCTGATAGAGGGGTATGGAGTTCCAATCAAACGAAACACCGGAGCCACCCCACATATTTGAAACCTTTGTATCAACAACATACCCATCAGCAACACCAGTAAACTCCTTCATCGTAAGAAGTGCTTTCTCATCATGATGAATGACCTTCCATACGTGTAAGCCAGTTTTGATTTTTACCAGTTTAATAAAATTAACAGACTCTGTCCCGTGGCATTGAATGACGGATAAAGAGACATTTTCCAAAACCGCTTCGATTTCTTTTAACTCCGCATTCACAAAGATCCCGACCGTTTTTTTATCTTGTACACCCACTTTTTGTAACCAGTTATTTACATCATCAGGATGTACTTTCCGTTTACTGTTTGCAAATATAAAGCCGATATAATCAGCTTTGCTTTTTACAACTACCTGTACATCCTCCAATGATTTATTTCCGCAATATTTAATGAGAGGTGGTTTCATATGGAACCTCTCCAAATATTTGCTTAATCCCGATCCCTGGGGATTTTTCTTTCATAAAAGCTTCTCCGATCAAAGCAGCCTTTGCTCCATATCGAATGATTTCTTTAATATCTTGTGGAGTATGAATTCCACTTTCACTTACAACAAGACTATCTGAAGGAGCATCCTTCAAGATTTCTTCAGTATGGGTAATTGAAGTTTCAAATACTTTTAGATTTCGATTATTAATACCTAGAATTCTTGGGGTAAAAAGGGCACAAATCTGTTCCATCGTTTCCCGAGAATGGACTTCAACTAAACATTCTAAGCCTCTTTCATAAGCCTCACAGTAATATTCATGTAATTGATTAGGAGAAAGTGCTTCCCCAATTAGCAAAATAACATCGGCACCGATTTTTTCACTTTGTTTAATTTGCTTTGCATCTACAATAAAATCTTTCCGTAACACAGGTATGTTAACTTTTTTCTTAATGTCCATTAAATAGTTGATTGAGCCTTGAAAGAATCGTTCATCTGTTAATACAGATATCGCATCCGCTTTCGCTTCTTCGTATTCAACTGCGATTGATACAGGTTCAAAATCCTCTCGTATTACCCCCTTTGATGGTGATGCTTTTTTTACCTCGGCAATGATGCCAAGTGTACGATTTGGGGTAGAAAGGGCGTCATATAATGAATTTCGCTCAACCTCACAATCTATTTCTGGATAATCTATGTTTTCCACTTCTATTTTCTTTTGTTCAAGGATTTTATTTAGCATAGTACTCCACCTCACGAGTTCTTAGTTGTTCAAAGTGATTTCTGGCAATTCCGGTTACAATAGCTTCTCTTGCCAGCTCAACGCCTTCACGAATACTGTTTACCCTTCCTGAAATATAAATCGCGGCCCCTGCATTTAATAAAACAATATTTGTTGCACTTTGATTGGCTTTACTATATAAAACGTCCCGCAACAGGCTGGCACTTTCAACGACAGAAGATACTTGGATATCCTTCATGTTTCCACGCTGAAGATCGACGTCTTCAGGAGAAAGGACAAATCTTGTAATCTCTCCATCTTTTAATTCGACGATATCAGTCTCAGTTGCAATACTGCATTCATCTAGTCCATCACGACCTGAAACAAATAAAACATGCTCAGACCCAAGTTTCCCAAGGGCATATGCCATTTTTTCCGCATAATTTATTGAATACACACCCAATACCTGCTTTTTGCATCTAGCCGGGTTCGCCATTGGTCCTAATAGATTAAAAATGGTTCGAAACCCGATTTCTTGTCTTGGTGTTACTGCATGCTTCATGGCTGCATGGTAGATAGGGGCAAACAAGAAGCTCATATTTCGTTTGTTTAATGCCTCTTTTGCTTCTTCCCCAGTTGATTGTATTTCAACACCTAAATACTCTAAAACATCGGCACTGCCACTTTTAGACGACACCGCACGATTCCCATGCTTCGCGACCTTTATTCCTAAGGATGAAACAACTATGGCGGATGCAGTTGAAATATTAAAGGTAGACGCACCGTCCCCACCAGTTCCACATGTATCAATCACCTGATCATTCTCATAATCTAGATGCATCATATGCTCCCTCATCGCTCTTGCAAAGCCGGTGATTTCATCGACTGTTTCCCCACGAAAGCGAAGGATTGATAGGAGGCTTGCTATTTGACTTGCCGTTGCATTTCCAGACATGATCACATCCATTACTTGGTAGCTTTCTTCTTCCGTTAAAACCTCACCATTAATACATTTATTTAAAAGTTGTTTAAACATGTATATCCTCCTTCTCAAATGACTCCTCAGCTAATTGGATTGTTTGAATCAAGGCGCTTGCTTTATTAACCGTTTCCATCCACTCTTGTTCAGGAACGGAATCAGCTACAATTCCCGCTCCCGCTTGGATGTAGGCAACACCATCTTTTATGATCGCAGTTCGAATCGTAATACAAGAGTCAATATTGCCATCAAATCCAATATAGGCGATGGCACCCGCATACAAGTTTCGTGCTGTTGGTTCAAGCTCCGAAAGAATTTGCATTGCTCTAATTTTAGGTGCTCCAGATACAGTTCCCGCTGGGAAAGCTGCGAGTAATGCATCCAACGGGTCTATTTTCTCATCTAATTCACCAGTTAC